>NZ_JBHZAG010000015.1:0-138036 GCF_042754125.1 Amycolatopsis sp. NPDC059235 | reverse complement strand
TGCCCCCCCCGCCCCCGCCCGGGGGGGGCCGGGAGACGCCGGGCACCCCCCCAACCCCCTAAAACTCACCGGCCGCCCGCGGCCCCCCACCCCCCCCCCCCCCCCCCTTCTCCGGCCCCGGAACCGGGCGCTCTCCATTGTGGACAAAGAAAGGGCCGCTCCTCGCGATGATCGCGGGAAGCGGCCCTTTTCTCGTGCCTGAGTTATCGCGGAGGCGGCGCCCCGGACCGGTTCCGCCGGATTGTGTGCACCACGAACAGCGTGATCAGCAGTGCCGCCACGCCGCCGCCGGTGCCGGCGAGCGCGACGATCATCGGCGTCGAGCTGATGCCGTCGGCGGGCGGCAGCTTGGCCTCCTGCACCACCGGCTTCGGCAGCGCGAGGTTTCCGGTGTCGCCGGGCAGGTTCGCGGTGAGCGCGGCCACCGGGTCGATCACGCCGTAGCCGACGAAGTTGTCCCGCCCGCCCGGAGCGGCCGGGTGCTGCGCGGTCGCCTTGAGCCGCTTGACCACGTCGCGCGCGCTCAGGTTCGGGTACATCGAGCGGACCAGCGCGGCGACACCGGCCACGTACGGCGCGGCGAAGCTGGTGCCCTGGATCGGCGACGGGGAGCCGTTCGCGATGGTCAGGTTCGCCAGTCCGGTCGAGTGTTCCGCCGGGTCGAGCGACACGATCTTGGTGCCCGGCGCGGCGACGCCGACCCACGGGCCGTGCACGCTGAACGGCGCGATGCCGCCGTCCTCCTGGATGGCCCCGACGGACAGCACGTCGTCGGAGAACCACGGCGGAGTGACGACCGACTTCGGCTTGTTCGGGTCGGCCTGGTCGTTCTGCGGGCAGTTTTCCGAGACGTTGCCCGCGGCCGCGACGACCACGATGTCCTTCTCGGCCGCGTAGTGCACCGCGGCCTGGACGAGGCGCTCGCCCTCCTGGATGTCGCCGGGCGCGGTGCCCGCGCGGCAGTGGTCGACCGACATGTTGATCACGCCGATCCCGCCGCGGTCGGCAATGCCGCGGATGATCTGCGCGAGCGTGTTGAGCGTGCCCGCGGTGCCTTCCTTCGCCAGCTGCCGGTTGTCGCCCTTGTTGTCCTGCTGCGGCGCCGTCCCGCTTCCGCTGCCGGTGCCACCGCCCGAGGACGGGGGCAGCTGGCTGTTGCTGCTGCCTGCCGGAGGCTTCTGGTTGTCGCCGCTCGCCGGCGGCTGGCCGGTCCCGCTCGCCGGGGGAGACGCGGGCTGCTGCGGGCTGTCGTCCTTGGCGTAGTTCTCGCTCAGCTGCCGGTAGGACACGATGCGCGCGTCCGGGGCCACGCCGATGAAGCCGACCTTCGGGTCCTGCGGGTTGCCCGCGATGATGCCGGCGACCTCGGTGCCGTGGCCGTCGCAGTCCTGAAGTCCCGGGTCCGCGCCGTTGTCCGGCTTCGCCACGTAGTCCCCGCCGCTTTCCACCCGGCCCTGGAACCACGGATGCTGCGTGACGCCGGTGTCGATCACGGCGACCCGCTGGTCGCCCCCGACCGATCCCTTCGCCGCGCGGACGATCTCCTGCGCCTTCGACAACTGCAGGTAGTCCTGGCCCCACGGGCGGAAGTTGATCTCGACGTTCTGCCCGAGACTGCGCTGCACACAGTCGTTCTTCTTCTTGTACGTCTTGTCCGGCACGTGGCTGTCGGCGGGCGGCGCGTCGCCGGGACCCAGCGGCGGCGGGGTGGCCCAGGTGCCCGCGGGCGCGCTCGCCGACTGCGCCGACGCCGGAGCGGCGGCGAACGGAGACAGCAGTCCCAGCCCGGCCGCGAACAACGCCACCCCGGCGCGGCCGGGGAGGCCGAGCCTGCGGGGGAAGGAACGTGGGGAGCCCATCGCGCGGCTCACTTGAGGTTGAGGTGGCGCAGCGTCGAGTAGAGGTCCATCACGCCGAGAGCGAGCGGCAGCACCACGGCGATGCAGATCGCCTCGATGATCTCCACCGTGCGCCGCAGCGGCGGCGAGAAACGCTGGTCCGGGAAGACCACGCCGACCACGAGGGCGGCCGCGGCGATCAGGATCAGCGCACCGAAGACGTACAGCAGCCGCTGCTCGGCGGTGGCGGAGAAGAACAGCCAGCCGAGCAGGATGCCCGCCGCGGCGACCATGCCGGTGGTGAGCAGCGCGATGGCCTGCGCGCCGTTGGCGTAGGCACGGGCGCGCAACAGTAGGACCAGCGTCGCGACGACGCCGAGGATGACGCCGAAGACGTTCGGCGCGGTGGCCGCGAGGACCGCCGCGACCGCCGTGGTGGCGCCGCAGCCGATCATCAGGCCGGTCATGTAGTCGTGCGCGACCGCGGTGCGCTGCTCGATCGCCTTGTAGTCCGGGAAGCCGGTGTCTTCCTTCAGTTCTTCGGCGGTGCTCGGCACGTAGGGCAGCGGCAGCTTGGCGAGCCAGATGGTGGCGCGCGGCAGGAACGAGATGCAGCCCAGCGCGACGGCGACCGTGCCCGCGGCGACCGCCGAGGTGTCGGCGCTGGTCACGAGCGTCGCGATGAGGAAGGCGAGTGAGCCGAACACACCGGCGGTGGCGGTGGCGATGAACACCCGGATGCCCGCGCCGACCACGAGAATGCAGACCGCCGAGACGATCAGCACCAGCACCGCGCCGAGCAGAAGGTTTGCCCGGACGGACAGCCCCGGCACGATGTAGAACCCGCTCACGAAGGCCAGCGGCAGGCCGCCCGCGGAGGCGATCAGCACGCCGGTGGCCTCGGCCTGGTAGGCCTTGGCGAGCGTGGCGCCGACCGCGACGCAGGCGATCGCGCCGAGGCCGCCGGCGATCGCCGGGCCGAGCGAGGAACCGCCGTAGAGGGAACCGCTGAAGAACAGCGCGAGCGCGGAGAAGAACAGGGCGAGCCCGCCCGCGACGTGGCCGAAGCGGCGCGCGGTCTCCTTCGTCCACGGACGGAAGGTGTCCGGATCGGACTCCGCGATGGCGTCGACCACGTCGTCGTACATCGGCGGCGGCGGGTTCTCGTTCCGCTTGCGCAGCTGCAGCAGCTCGCCGTCGACCACGCCGAGGGACGCGAGCGTCCGGCTCGGGTCGAGCGGCGCGTCGCCGAGCTTGGCCAGCGCCCACCCGCCGTGCCGGGCCCCGCCGTCCGGAGTGACCTCCTTGGCCATCTCCAGAAGCATGGGCAGCAGGTCGGCCACCGCCACGTCGGCCGGAAGCGCGACGTCGATGCGTGTCGTCGGTGCGACCACCGTGACCCTGCTGAATACCGTCGTGCCCGTTGCCACTAGATCCCCCGCTCTGAAAAGACAGCTCCCGGGGGAACTTATACCGAACCTGGTGACAGGTTTCAGCGCGTGTCCGCAAATCGTCGGCGAAAATACCCGTACCGGCCCGGTTAGACCAGACCGACCAGCGGGTTCCTCCGCCTGGTCCGTTGACTGTCGGTGGTGGTCCCTACACTCGGGCGCACTGGGAGGACGGGCCCCGCCGGGGGTCCGCGGAGGGGGTGCGAGATGCCGATCCGGGAGTTGGCCGGATTTCCGGGGCGACGTTCGATAGGTTGTCCCGCGCACCCGGGTGCAGGCGTCGAGCAGGAATAGAGGGGTCCTTCGAGATGAGCACGCTGCAGTTCAAGAAGTCGCCGCGGCTGGCCGCGCCGCGCCCGCCCGGCGGCGAGGTGCATCTCGAGCCGCCGCCCGAGGTGCCCCGCACGATCCCGGGAAGCATTGTCGCCAAGGCGATTCCGGGCGTGATGATCTTCGCGTCGCTCGGGATGATGGTTTTCATGTTCACGGCGGGCGGCGCGAAAAACCCGACCACGATCATGATGAGCGGCATGATGCTGATGGGCACCGTCGGCATGCTCGCGGGCGGCGGCGGCAAGGGCGGCGGCCAGAAGAAGGCCGAGATGGACGAGGACCGCAAGGACTACCTGCGGTACCTCGGCCAGATGCGCGACCGCGCCCGCGAGGCGATGGTCGACCAGCGCGCCGCCCTCGAATGGGTGCACCCGGACCCGCAGTCGCTGTGGTCGCTCGCGGCCAGCCGCCGGATGTGGGAGCGCAGGCAGAACGACCAGGACTTCCTGCACCTGCGCGTCGGCCGCAGCTCGCACCGCCTCGCCACCCGGCTGGTCCCGCCCCAGACCGGCCCGGTGGACGAACTGGAGCCGATCGCCACCCTCGCGCTGCGCCGGTTCGTGCGCGCGCACTCGATCGTGCCGGACCTGCCCACCCAGATCACCCTCCGCGGGTTCGCCGCGGTCAGCATGCAGGGCGAGCGGAGCCGCACCCGCGCGCTGACCCGCGCGATGCTGGCCCAGCTGGTCGCCTTCCACAGCCCGGACGACGTGATGATCGCGGTCGCCACCGCGGGCCGGGCGAAGGAGGAGTGGGAGTGGGCGAAGTGGCTCCCGCACACCCAGCACCCCACGCTGTCCGACGGCATCGGCCAGCTGCGCATGATGGCTGGCTCGCTCAAGCAGATCGAAGACTGGCTGGACGAGGAGCTGCGCGACCGGCAGCGGTTCTCCCGCAACGCGACGCCCGCCCCGGACCAGCCGCATGTCGTGATCATCGTGGACGACGCCGAGGTCACCCGCGAGGAGCAGATCATCCTCGAGGAGGGCCTGGTCGGCGTCACCCTGGTCGACCTTTCCGATTCGGTCGGCAACCTCGCCGCCCGGCGCGGCCTGCGGCTCGTGGTCGAGGAAGACCGGCTCGGCGCGCGCAGCGCGGGCGGCGTCGAGTGGTTCGGCCGCCCGGACTCGCTGTCGGTGGTCGAGGTCGAGGCGCTCGCCCGGCTCCTCGCGCCGTACCGCGTCGGCGGGGGCGGCGGGCAGGACGTCAGCGAGGAAGAGCCGCTGCTGTCCAACCCCTCGCTGCTGGAACTGCTCAGCATCCCCGGCGACCCGATGACGTTCGACGTCCAGCAGGCGTGGCGGCCCCGGCCGATCCGCGACCGCTACCGCGTCCCGTTCGGAGTCGGCGAGTACGGCCAGCCGGTGGAGCTGGACATCAAGGAAGCCGCTGCAGAGGGCATGGGCCCGCACGGCCTGTGCATCGGCGCGACCGGTTCCGGCAAGTCGGAGTTCCTCCGCACGCTGGTGCTGGGCATGCTGGCCACGCACTCGTCGAGCACGCTCAACTTCGTCCTCGTCGACTTCAAGGGCGGCGCGACGTTCCTGGGCCTGGACAAGGCCCCGCACGTGTCCGCGGTCATCACCAACCTCGCGGACGAGGTCACGCTGGTCGACCGCATGAAGGACGCGCTGGCCGGCGAGATGAACCGCCGCCAGGAAGCGCTGAAGAACGGCGGCAACTTCAAGAACGTCTGGGAGTACGAGAAGGCCCGCGAAAACGGCGCCGACCTCGACCCCCTGCCCGCGCTGTTCATCGTCTGCGACGAGTTCTCCGAACTGCTGGCCGCGAAGCCGGACTTCATCGACCTGTTCGTCGCCATCGGCCGGCTGGGCCGGTCGCTGCAGATGCACATGCTGCTGGCGTCGCAGCGGCTGGAAGAGGGCAAGCTGCGCGGTCTCGACTCGCACCTGTCCTACCGGATCGGCCTGAAGACGTTCTCCGCGGCGGAATCCCGCGCGGCGATCGGCGTGCCGGACGCGTTCGAACTGCCGTCGGTCCCCGGTGGCGGTTACCTGAAGTACGACACCTCGACCCTGGTGCGGTTCAAGGCTTCCTACGTCTCGGGTCCGTACCGGCCCGCGGGCATCAAGGCGGCCGGCCCGGCCGCCACGGTGGTGCGCGCCGACAAGCGGCCGCAGCTGTTCGTGCCGGACTTCGTGGAGCTGCCGAAGGAACCCGAGCCGGAACCGGTCGTCGAGGAGCAGGAAGCACCGAAGAAGCCGGAGTCCGAAGAGGCCGTCGAGCCCAGCGAGCTGGACGTCATCGTCAGCCGCTTGATCGGGCAGGGCCCGCCGGCGCACGAGGTGTGGCTGCCGCCGTTGAACGAGCCGAACTCGCTCGACACGATGCTGCCGAACCTCAACCCCACCGACGACCGCGGCTTGTCCCCGGTCGGCTTCTTCGGCAACGGCAGGCTGCAGGTGCCGATGGGCATCGTCGACCGGCCGTACGAGCAGCGGCGCGACTTCCTGTGGGCGGACTTCGCCGGTGCGCAGGGCCACGGCGTCATCGCGGGCGGCCCGCAGTCGGGCAAGTCGACCATGCTCCGGACGCTGATCATGTCGATGGCGCTCACCCACACCCCCGAGGAAGCGCAGTTCTACTGCCTCGACCTCGGTGGCGGTACCCTCGCCGGCCTCGCGGACCTTCCGCACGTCGGCGGCGTCGCGGTGGCCCGGCGCGAGCCGGACAAGGCCCGCCGGATCGTGGCCGAGCTGACCACGCTGCTGACCGAGCGCGAAGGCCGGTTCGGGGCGCTGGGCGTCGACTCGATGACGGAGTTCCGCAACCGGAAGCGCCGCGGCGAGATCACGCCGGAGCAGGACCCGTTCGGCGACGCGTTCCTGATCGTGGACAACTGGCGGGCGCTGCGCGACGACTTCGAGGAGCTGGAGACGTCGATCACCCGGCTGGCCACGCAGGGTCTCGCCTACGGCGTGCACGTCATCATCTCGGCGAACCGGTGGGCCGACCTCCGGCCGGCGATCAAGGACATGCTCGGCACGCGGTTCGAGCTGCGTCTGGGTGACCCGACGGAGTCCGAAATGGACCGCCGGATCGCGGTCAACGTGCCTGCCGGGCGGCCGGGCCGCGGGCTGACCCGCGACAAGCTGCACCTGCTCACCGGCCTGCCGCGGATCGACGGGTCGAGCGACCCGGAGACAGTCGCGGCGGGCGTCGCGGACGCGGTCGCGAAGATCCGCGGGGCGTGGCGCGGCCGGGTGGCCCCGCAGGTGCGCCTGCTGCCGGAGATGATCACCTACGAAGAGGTCCTGCAGATCGACCAGAAGCGGGACACGAAACTGGTCCCGATCGGCGTCAACGAGGAAGACCTGCAGCCGATCTACCTGGACTTCGACGCGGATCCGCACTTCTTCGCGTTCGCCGACGGCGAGTCCGGCAAGACGAACCTGCTGCGGCAGATCGCGCGCGGCATCACCGAGCGCTACACGCCGCAGGAGGCCGTGATCCTGCTGGTCGACTACCGGCGCACGATGCTCGGGTTCCTCGAGGGCGATTCGCTGCTCGGCTACGCCGTTTCCTCGGCGCAGCTGGACAGCATGGTCCAGGACGTGCACGGGTCGATGACGCGGCGGCTGCCGGGTCCGGACGTCACGCAGGAACAGCTGAAGACCCGGTCCTGGTGGACCGGTCCGGAGCTGTTCGTGATCGTCGACGACTACGACCTGGTGGCGACGCAGTCCACGAACCCGCTCAAGCCGCTATCGGAGTTCCTCGCCCAGGCGAAGGACGTCGGCCTGCACCTGATCGTGGTCCGGCGCACCGGTGGTGCGTCGCGGGCGGCGTACGACCCGGTCATCGGCAAGCTCAAGGAACTCGCCGCCACCGGCATGGTGATGAACGGTTCCCGCGACGAGGGCGTGCTGATCGGCAACATCCGGCCGAGCGCCATGCCGCCGGGCCGGGGCAACATGCTGAGCCGCAAGAACGGGAAGCAGCTCGTGCAGGTGTCGTGGATCCAGCCGGACTGACCGGCCGGAGAGGAGCCGGCGCGCCTGACCGAAGGGGTGCCCGGTGACGGTGCGGGTCGCGATCGACTTCGGGACCTCGAGCACCTGTGTCGTCGTGTCGGTCAACGGTCGCGAACCGCAGGTCGTGGTGATCGACGGGCAGCCGCTGATGTCCTCGGCGGTGTACGCGGCGTCCGACGGCACCCTGTTCGTCGGCCAGGAGGCCGAGCGGCAGGCGGCCGTCGACCCGTCGCGCTACGAGCCGAATCCGAAGCGGCGGATCGACGAGGGCGACCTGCTGCTCGGCGATTCGGTGCTGCGGGTCATCGACGTCGTGCACGCGGTGCTGGACCGGGCGGTCGCCGAGGCGCGGCGCGTCGCGGGCGACGCCGAGGTGGATCTGCTGGTGCTCACCCACCCGGCGGACTGGGGCGCGATCCGCACCCGGCTGCTGCGCCAGGCCGCGGGACGGCTGGCGCGCGAGGTGGCGCTGGTGCCGGAACCGGTGGCCGCGGCGGTGTACCACGCGGCCACCTTCGCCCCGGAAGCTTCGCCGGGCGGCCGGACGGTCGAGTTCTCCGGCCGTCCTGGCGACGCGCTGGCGGTGCTTGATCTCGGCGGCGGCACGGTCGACGTCAGCGTTGTCCAGCGGTCGCCGGAGGCCGCGCGCGCGGCGCGAGTGCCGGGCGCGCCGCCGCAGCGGGGCGGGTTCCAGGTGCTGGCCACGCGAGGCGACCCGAGTTTCGGCGGGGCCGACATCGACCAGGCGTTGCTGGAGCACGTCGGGTCGCTCGTGTCCGGCACGGATCCGCAGGCGTGGCAGCAGCTGGTCGAGGGTCGCGAGCTGGCTGAGCGGCGGCGACGCCGGGTGCTGCGCCAGGACGTCCGCGGCGCGAAAGAGACGTTGTCCCGGCACACGTACACCGACGTCCCGTTGCCGCCGCCGTTCGCGGACGCGCACGTGACGCGAGTGGACCTGGAACGGCTGATCGGGGCTCCGCTCGGCCGGGTGGTCGAGCTGACCAGCGGCGCGATCGCCGACTCCGGCCTGCGCCCGAAGCAGCTCGCGGCGATCTTCCTCGTCGGCGGTTCGAGCCGGATCCCGATGATCTCCCGGCTGGTGCACGAGCGCACCGGCGTGGTGCCGACGAGCCTCGACCAGCCGGAGACGGTCGTCGCGCGCGGCGCGCTCCGGGCGGTGCTGCTGGAACCGGACCGCACCGGCGTGCTGCCCGGTTCGTCGATCCCGGGGCAGGCCGACCACCGCACCGAGATCGTCCGCGGGGACGCGCCGACCCGGCGCGTGCCGCCGGTGCCGAACGCGCTGAACGCGCCGCCGCGAAACGCTCCGGTGCCGCCTCGCGGGTTCTCGCCAGCCGATCCGGCGAGGGGGCCGCAAAGCGCGCCGTTCGGCGCCGTAGCGCCCCCGAGTCCACTGCGGACTGGGCCGGGCAAGAACGCGTTGGGACAGAACGGTTCCGGGAACGGGGCGTTCGGCGCTCCCGGCGCGGAGGCGGCGAGCGGCTCCGGCGGCAAGGCGAAGAAACGCCGCCGGCTGTGGCTGATCACCGCGGCGGTGGCGGTCGTGGCGCTGATCGCGGGCGGAATCGTGTACTTCGTCAGCCGCGGGGACAGCTCCGAGCAAGGCCGCTCGTTCTCCCAATACGATTTCAGCCTCGTCGCGCCGAACGACTGGGTCCAAACCACCGACGAGGTCGCGGACCGGCAGGTGATCCTGCACCCGCAGGACGCCGAGCGAGGCAATGATCTCGTGCTCGCGCAGGAGTTCGTCATGGACTACGACGCGACGGCGGACCGGCAGAAACTCGTCGATGCTTTGCAATCCGGCGTGACGGGAAACGCGAACTACACTGCGTTCCGCTCCGATCTGACTTACGGTGGCCGGAGCGTGATCGGCTACGTCGAGAGCAAACCGGAACGGATTACCGTCCGCTGGTATGTGCTCGTGCAGGGCCGGATCCGGGTGCACGTCGGCTGCCAGTACCAATCGCCGGCGGTGCAGCAGCGCGTCGACGCCGCGTGCGAGCAGGTGGTGCGCACGTTGAAGATCACCAGCTGAAGGAGCACTCGTGGCCTCCGAACCGGAATCCGCGCCAGCGGCATTCACCCGAGCAGGCCAGGACGCAGTCACTTTCTCGCGCCGCGTCGCGGGCACCGCGCTCGCGCGCAGCGAACGGCGCCGCGGCGAAAACCGGGAACTGCTGAAAGAGTTCGGCAGGCGGCGGCTTTCCGGAGCCGCGGAGCCCGCGCCGTCCGCGTTGCGCGGTGCCGCCCGCCGGTTCCGCGCGGCCCGCGGATTGCCGATGCCGGTCGAACCCGCCGCTCCCGAGCCGGTTCCCGTTCGTCCCAAGATTTCGCCCGAACAGACACGGACGAGTGAAGAGGACGAGGACTTTTCGCAGTCGCGAATCATGAGCCGGGACTCCTGAAATATTCCAGGAACCGGCTGTGCGTGTGCTAACCACGCTGGTGGACAAGGTTTTTTCGGAAGCGCGCGGAGACCGTTCACCCGGCCGTTGCCGGACGGTTCCCTGATCCGGCGTTCACGCAAGCAACTACTTGAGAAGAAGTCGCGACAAGTGTGAACCGAACTGGCAATGTCTTCGTCGTAGGTGCAGTGCCGGAAACACCAGCCGGCGCGCACAACCACTCACGAAGGGGGTAGCTCCCATGGCTGGCGGCTTCACTGGGGATCCGAAGGAATTCACTCAGGCTGAGGGGCGCGTTGTCGACGCGACCGGCCGGATGAACAAGAACCTGGGCGACCTGCGCTCCAACATCGAGGCGACCCGCGCGGGCTGGGAAGGCGACGCGCAGCGTGCCTTCGACAACGTCATGCGCCGCTTCGACGACTGCGGTCGTGGCCTCAACGACGCTCTGCACCGCATCGGCACCCTGCTTCAGGAAGGTGGCTCGATGTACGCCAAGAGCGAGGCGGCGCAGCACGAGCACATCAACTCGCTCAACAAGGGCTTCGGCGTTCTTGGCTGATCGGGAACTTCCCCGTTCGGATTCGCCTTCATTCTTCATTCATTCTTCTGACAGGAGCTTGACATGCCTGACGGCCGTATTGTTGTAGACCCGGGTACGATCCACCGCGCCGCGGAGGACTGCACCGCCACCGGTAGCGAGCTGAAGAGCCTCTTCGACAACCTGAAGAGCGACCTCAACCCGCTGACCCACAGCTGGAGCGGTGAAGCGAAGGACCAGTACATCCAGGCCCAGAACGAGTGGGACCAGAAGTTCGACGAGTTCACCCAGCTTCTGGCGCAGATCGCCGCCGTGCTGCCGCAGATCGCGGACGGCTACCAGGCGACGGACCGCTCGGTGCAGAACCTGTTCTGAGCCACGCTCCGAAACCACGGCGGGCCAGGCACCTTCGGGTGCCGGCCCGCCGTTTTCGTGTGCGGGAAACGCGGCAGGGCCGCGTGGCTCACCGACTTCTGCGGAGAAACCTCAGTGCGGGGCGCCGACGGAGTATTCCGGCTTGTCGTTGAGCACCCGCACGGTCACCTTCTTCGGCTGCCCGCCGACCTGCACCGTGCAGTCGAACGTGGTGCCGTTCTCGATCGTCCGCCCCGACGGGCACGCGACGTTCTTGACGTCCGGCTCGCCGTAGTTCTCGTTGAGCACCTTGGAAACGCCGTCCTGCAACGACTTCTGGTCCAGAGTGTCTCCGGAGAACACCCCGGTCGCCCACGAGATCCCGGCCGCGGCGGCCAGCGCCACGACGACCGCGCCGCCGATCAGGAACGGCTTCTTCGAGCGCGGTTTTCCTGGCTTGGCCGAGGAAAACGCGCCGAGGCCGCCGTACTCGGACGGCTGGAACCCGCCGCCGTAAGGGTTTCCGGACGGCGGCTGTCCCGGCTGGCCTTGCTGAACCGGAGTCGGCTGGCTCTGGGGCTGCCCAGGCCCGCCGTACGGCTGTGCCTGCTGGCCGTACGGCTGCGCCGGATAACCCTGCTGCGGATACTGCGCGGGCGGAAACTGTTGCTGCGCCGGAGGTTGCGCCCACTGGCCGCCTTGCCGGCCGGAACTGTCCACTTCGGACGGGTAACCCGGCTGCGGCGCGTTGGTCCCCGGCTGCCACCACTGCGGCTGCCCTTGCGGCTGCTGGTCGGGAGGCTGGGTCATCGGTGCTCACCTCGGGGTTCGATGGACGCGGGAGCCGGCGGGAGAGTGCGCATCAACGCCCCTGCAGTTCGCCGAGCCTGCGGTAGAAGTCCTGTTTGGCCGCGTCGTCCGCGAGCGCGGTGACCTGCGAGGCGTCCGGAATCGTCGGCAGGTCCGAGGCGGTCGCCTCGCCGGTGAACTTGAAGTCGTAGCGCAGTTCGACCTTGTGCCCGTCGCCCTCGAACTTGGCCGCCATCGTGAACTCGGCGAGCGAACCGTCCGGCTTGAGCGTGATCGTGCTCGGCACGACGGCCTTGCGCAGTTCCGGGCCGACCTCGTTGACCACCTTGTCCGGGAGCAGTTCGACGCGCCGGTCGAGGAAGATCGAGAACGGCACGTTCACGGTCAGCTGCTCAGTGCCGTCCGCGGAGCTCTTCGCGCCGCGCAGCGCTTTCTTGTCCGCCTTGTACGAGCTGTCGACCGAGTCGCCCATCTTGCACGCGATCTGCACCCCGCCCCACGCGCACGGCTGCACGAGCCCGGCCTCCGGCTTGGGCATCGAGACCCACGGAGTCGGCGCGAGCGATTTGTAGGCCGGGCCGAGGTAGAGGTACTCGACGGTGCCGTCGGCCGGGGTGAACGAGTCGAGGAACTCGTTGGGGTTCTTCTGCGACCGGTTGTGCACGATGCGGCTCTCCGGGCTGCCGGTGCGCGCGGAGGTGACGATGTTGTGCAGGTACTTGTCGTCGAACTTGAAGTACCGGTCCGCCGAGTTCGTCACGTTGCGCGGGTCGACGATCGTGTCCCCGAGCTTCGCCATGGCCTTCTCGAACTTCGCGCCGACGTACGCGGCGGCCTGGTCGCCGTCGGGCAGCGCGGTGCCGGCGCGGGCCTGCCCGCACGCGGTCGCGAGCGCCAGCACGGCACCGACGGCCGCGGTCGTCCGTACGGCTGCGGCCGTCCTCGCTCGTGTCTTCAACTGCCGTCCCCAGGTGCTCGCTCGTGCTCGCGCGGATGCGCGAGCGAATCGTCTCACCTCGAGCGGACGCGCGCGGCGGCGTGGTGGTTCCGGGAACCGGTCGGGTAGGCTGTGAACCGGCCGACGAGGCGTCTTCGCACCCCCGCTGCACAACAGGCGGGACCACAGGGGTATCTTCATATGTCGTTGTGCGTTGCGGCGCGTCAGCGCTCGGCCCGCACATTACCCACACGCAATGACGACGAGGTAGACCCTTGCCCACGTACAGCCCCAAGCCCGGCGACGTCACTCGTGCCTGGCACGTGATCGACGCCGAGGATGTCGTGCTCGGACGGCTCGCGACCGAGGTCGCCACGCTGCTGCGCGGCAAGCACAAGCCGACCTACGCCCCGCACGTGGACACCGGTGACTTCGTCATCATCGTCAACGCCGAGAAGGTCGCTCTCACCGGTAACAAGCGCGAGCAGAAGTTCGCGTACCGGCACAGCGGTT
Organism: Amycolatopsis sp. NPDC059235; assembly: GCF_042754125.1. Taxonomy (NCBI): domain Bacteria; kingdom Bacillati; phylum Actinomycetota; class Actinomycetes; order Pseudonocardiales; family Pseudonocardiaceae; genus Amycolatopsis; species Amycolatopsis sp. NPDC059235. The sequence continues at coordinate 124,835 of NZ_JBHZAG010000015.1, read as the reverse complement.
ACCCCGGCGGTCTGCGGAAGCGCTCCTTCGGCGAGCTGCTCGACACCAAGCCCGAGCACCTCGTGGAGAAGGTGGTCAAGGGCATGCTGCCGAAGAACAAGCTCGGCCGCGCCATGGCCAAGAAGCTGAAGGTGTACGCCGGCCCGCAGCACCCGCACGCCGCGCAGCAGCCGCAGGCGCGCGAGATCACCAAGATCGCGCAGGTCGCGCAGTGAGTGAGGAACAGTTGACCAGCACCGAGACCGAGGTCGTCGCTTCGACCGAGACCCCCGCCGAGGCCGTGGCGACCAGCGAGTCCGCCGCCGCCCCGCGCCCGTCGCGTGCCGCCGGTGGCAACGCGCAGACGGTCGGCCGCCGCAAGGAGGCCGTGGTCCGCGTCCGCGTCGTGCCGGGTACCGGTGAGTTCAAGCTCAACGGCAAGTCCCTTGAGCAGTACTTCCCGAACAAGGTGCACCAGCAGCTCATCAAGGAGCCGCTCGTCACCGTCGAGAAGCCGGACTCCTTCGACATCTTCGCCAACCTCAAGGGCGGCGGGATCTCGGGCCAGGCCGGCGCGCTGCGTCTCGCCATCGCCCGTGCGCTGGTCGAGGTCGACGCCGACGACCGCCCGGCCCTGAAGAAGGCCGGCTTCCTGACCCGTGACGCGCGCGCCACGGAGCGGAAGAAGTACGGCCTCAAGAAGGCCCGTAAGGCCCCGCAGTACTCCAAGCGCTGATTTTCAGCACTCTGGCGCAACCCCGGAAGCGCCCATCCGTCCATCGGATGGGCGCTTCCGGCGTTTTCCGGGCCTGGTGATGCGTTCTTCGCCACTGGCACGACTGTCTTGGGGTAGGGCAGGGGATCACCCCTGCCGGGCCCGGCGCTAGGTTTGTCGAGGCCCGGCGCGCCCCGAGGCCGGTGAATCAAGACAAGGAGGTCGAGATGGCTCGACTGTTCGGCACCGACGGGGTTCGCGGTCTGGCCAATGCCGACCTGTCCCCGGAACTGGCCCTGTCGGTCGCGGCGAGCGCCGCCCGAGTGCTGGCGGCGCACGACCGTTCGCACCGCCCGGTGGCCGTGGTCGGCCGCGACCCGCGCGCCAGCGGCGAGATGCTGGAGGCCGCCGTGGTGGCGGGCCTCGCCTCGGCCGGTGCGGACGTCCTGCGGCTCGGCGTGCTCCCGACTCCCGCTGTCGCCTACCTCGTGGGCGCGCTCGAAGCGGACCTCGGCGTGATGATCTCCGCCTCGCACAACCCCATGCCGGACAACGGCATCAAGCTCTTCGCTGCCGGCGGGCACAAACTGCCGGACAGCATCGAGGACGAGATCGAATCCGGCCTCGACGCGACCGGCCTCACCCGCCCGACCGGCGACGGCGTCGGCCGCGTGACCGACGTCCCGGACGCACTCGACAAGTACATCGAGCACCTGCTCGCCGCGACGCCGCATCCGCTGACCGGCCTGAAGGTCGTGGTGGACTGCGCGAACGGCGCGTCGTCCGCGGCCGCGCCCGAGGCGTACCGCCGGGCCGGCGCCGAGGTCGTGGCCCTGCACGCGGAGCCGGACGGCCTCAACATCAACGACAGCTGTGGCTCGAACCACCCCGATCTGCTGCGCGCGGCGGTCGTCGAACACGGTGCCGACCTCGGCATCGGCCACGACGGAGACGCGGATCGCTGCGTGGCCGTCGACGCCGCCGGCGAACTGGTGGACGGCGACCAGATCATGGCGGTCCTGGCGCTGGCGCTGGCCGAAGAGGGCGCGCTGGTGAAGGACACCCTGGTCGCGACCGTGATGAGCAACCTCGGCCTGCACCTGGCGATGAAGGCACACGGCATCACGGTCGTCACGACTGCGGTGGGTGACCGCTACGTGCTGGAGGAACTGCGCGCGTCCGGCCTGGCCCTCGGCGGCGAACAGTCCGGCCACGTGGTCCTCCCCGCCCACGCCACCACCGGCGACGGCCTGCTCACGGCGATGCGCCTGATGGCCCGGATGGCCGCGACGGGCAAACCGCTGGCAGAACTGTCCGCGGTGATGAACCGACTGCCGCAGGTGCTGGTCAACGTCCCGGTGGCGGACAAGGCAGCGGTCGCCGGGTCCGCCGAAGTCCGCGACGCGGTGGGCGAGGTCGAAGCCGAACTCGGCGAGGAAGGCCGGGTCCTGCTGCGCCCGTCCGGAACCGAGCAACTGGTGCGGGTGATGGTGGAAGCCCCCGCCCACGACACGGCCCAGGCCGCGGCGGACCGGCTGGCTGGGGTCGTGTCCGCGGTCTCCTGACCGAAATATGGTGAATACTCTGCGCCACCAGTGATCCGGCAGGTACATTCCGCAATGCGGGATCAACCGGGGAGGGGCGATGTACGACCAGAGTGAGGTGCCTCCGCATTTCGCCAGAAGCCTGGCGGCAATGGAAGAGGTGCGCGCACAGTACAGCGCCGATCACGAGCGGGCGATCGCCGACGACGAGGCCAGGCAGGCCGCGTTCGCGAAGCTTCTCGAGGAACACCGCGCTCAGGACGCACAGTCGCAGGCCGACCGCGAGGCCGCGATCGCCGCTGCCGCCGCCGAGGGAACCGACGACGACCGGGCCGCGTCGGAAGAGGCAGAACGGACAGCCCAGCGGGTTGCCAAACAGGTTGCCGAGGATGACGCGACCGCCGCGATGTTCCGGGTCGAGGACGACGGCGAACCGGCCGCGCCGGCACCACCGGCGCCGGCCGCTCCGCCGGCGGCGTCTCCTCCGCCCGCTTCGGCGGCGCGGCACCGGGCATGGGAGGACGACGACTTCTCGGCCACCAACTGGATCGACGCAGAGTAGCCGCGGGCGCGAGGGGAGAGGGCGACGATGGCGAAATTCCACATTGAGCCGGACCAGGTCAAAAAGGTGGCGAACGACGTCTCGACGATGAGCACCTCGTTCAAGGAGATCAAGACTTACACCGCGCAGTCCCAGTTGGCGGCGGCGCATTTCGGCAAGATCCCCGGCTTGTCCGAGGCGGCGGGAGCCTACGTCGCGAAGATGCAGGCACTCGGCGATTCCGCCGCGAAAGGCAGTACTTTCCTCGGCGGTTTCGCGGAACGGCTCAACACCTCGGTGACCCTGCACAGCGAGAACGAGCAAGAGAACGCCTGGGGCGTCACGAACGCCGGCAAGGGAGCCTGACCGTGACTCCTCCGGCGGACCAGGGCACTGGTCGTCTCGGCGACACGATCATCGCCCCGCTGCAGCCTCCCGCGGACGTCCACCTCGACGACACGTCCGACAACATTCTCAAGCCGCTGGCCGGTTTCCGGGAAAAGATGACCGGGAAACTCGTGCAGCCGTACACGCGGTGGACGCAGCATCCGTCGCGGAACCTCGGGCTGCGGTTCGCCGCGCCGTACGGCCAGGGGGACGAAGAGAACCGGATGCTGAACGAACTCGGCGGGTTCGGATTCGGCTACCTCTGGGGCGCGCAGGGACGCGCGGCGAACCTGGGCAAGGCGGCGAAAGCCGCGCAGGACGACACCGCTCAGGTCAAGCAGGGCCTCACCGCTGCTTGGCAGGGCAAGGCCGCCGATTCGGCCGCCGAAAAGCTGGACGATTTCAGCAAGGCTTCCGGCGAATACCTCGGCACGGTCAACGGTTTCAGTCAGCTGCTTCATCAGTTGTGGCAGACGGTCCGCAAGCCGATCCTGGATTTGGGACAGGTGCCCGAAAACGGCGGACAGGCGCCCAAGAAGTTCCTGGACGCGCACAAGCCCGAGGACACCGACGGGCTGCTGATGTTCATGGACCGGCTCGACGAAGCGATCAAATGGGGCCGGGACAACGGCCACGGCATCGAACTCTCCAGCCTTTGGGGCAATGCGCGGTCCGGCTCGGAGGTCGCGCGGAGTCAGGAGTACGGGACCGGACCTATTGCGCCCCAGGACATTCGCGGCATGTCCGTCGACCTGGACACCGATTACAACTCCAAGTGGTCCGACATGTTCTGCCGTCAGATGGACGAGTACTGCCAGCAGTACTCGGACGCGATGGACGCTTACCGGCAGTACATCCGCAACGCGCACACCGCGGCGACGAACGGGCTGCGCGCGTTCTCCGACGGCCTGAACGTGCCGACAGATCCGTTCGGCCGTCTGCAACTCGGCGCCGACAGCGGCAGCGGCGGGCACGACAAGGGCTCGTCCGGCCGGAACGACGGCGGCGGCGGAGACAGCAAGCCGCCGTCCAGCGGTGGCGGTGGCGACACGAAGCCGCAGCAGGCCACGGTTCCTCCGCAGGTCGGTCCGACCCCGGCGCCGCCGCAGACGCCGCCCGCGCAGCCGGATCCGAACCAGAATCCGGTTACGCACAAGCCGCTCGAGGTGGATCCGTCCACCGGGCAGCCGTATCCGATCGACCCGCGCACCGGGGAAGCGGTCAAGACCGAGCACGAAGCGCCGGACACCGTGACGGTCCAGCACGGCGAGCACAAGATCACCATGTCGGAGCCGGACGACCACGGGAAGATGGCGGTCTCGATCGGCGACGGGACCGGGCACGACAAGGCGTACCAGCTCGATTTCGGCGACCAGGCCGACAAAGCTGACAAGGCCCCCGGAACGGGCGCTGGCGCGGCGCAAGGAGACCCGGCCGCTCGTCCGCACGACGGTTCGGCACAGCCCGCGCACGACGGCCAGGACACCGCGGCGAAGCCGCACGACGCTCCCGGCGGCCCGATCCACAAGCAGCCGGACGGCACTGCGCCGACGACGGACCCGAACCAGGTGCACCGCCCTGGCCCGGACGGGAAGATCCACATCGAGGACGGCAACCTCAAGATCACGGCGGAGCGCCCGAGCGGGCCGGACGGTCCGACCGTGGTGACGGTGGACGACGGATCCGGCGAGCCGACGAAATACACCCTCGACGACCACGGAAAGATCGACCCGGCCACCGGTCGGCCGGCCGACGGGTTGACGGCTCAGCAGCACGGCGGCGGTGCCGGGAGCCCGGCAGCGCCTGCCGGCGAACTGCCCGCGGAGCACCTTCGCGAAGGCCGGCAGGTCGTGGCGGACGCTGGCGTGGCCGCTGCCGGACATGGCGAGCCCGTGAGCGCGCAAGCTGCCGCGACGCAGGACCACTCGGCGACCGGGCAGGCAGCGGCCGCCGACGGGCATGAGCAACCCGCTGGAGAGCAAACGGGTCGCCAGCACGCCCAGCCGGTCGCCGCGGAGGCGGACGCGACCCCGGCACACGGCATCCCCGCGCAGAACGGCCCGGACGACTCAACCACGGCGCAGTCCGTGCTGGACCCGTTCAGCAGTGACCCCGGGCTGGGCCACGTCGCCGCTGACCCGGGCCTCGGGGATTCGGCGGTTCCGGCCGGATGGCAGCAGGACGAACCAGCGCACCCGTCCGAACTCGGCACCGCGCCGACCACCACCGATCAGCAGCACGGCCAGCAGATGGGCATGATGGGCAGCCCGATGATGGGCGGCGGCGGACAAAACAACTCCGGTGACCAGGAACGCGGCACCAGCGGCTACCGGGTCGACGGCGGACTGTTCGGCACCGCGCCGGGCGGCAGCCGGATCAGCGGATCGCTCTCCGAGGAGGACGAAGGGCGGCGCTGATCAGGCAGCCGGTTCCTCGTCCTCCGGAACCTCGATCGGCGCGCGCTTCACATCCGCGTCCAGCAGCGGCAGGTATTTGTCCGTACCCGTCAAATGCGTGAGAAAGAATGCCGTGAACAGCGCCTTCGTCAGCTGCTGAGTCGCCCGCTGCGGCTTGCCCTGCAGCAGCAACTGGCTCCAGTGCCGACCCTCTGTCACCGCCAGGTGCGAAGACTTCGCCAGCGTCCGCAGCTGCACCGGGCCGCCCCACGCCTGGGCGATGGCGTCCGCGTGGCCGACCGCCGGGGCCACCAGGTCGCCGTCCACCGCCAGGTGCAGGCCGGGGGCGCTGATTACCTTCGCGGCGTCCGTCGCGGGCGGGAACGTCTGTGCTGCGGCCACTGTCGCCACCGCGCGGACCTTAGGGCGGGCCTCGTCGCCCGCGCCGGCGGACTGGGCGGCTGCCAGCACCGCTGAACCGCCGCCGGTGGAGTGGCCGGCCAGGCCCAGTTTCCGCGGGTCGACGCTGATGCCGTCCGGGCCGAGGCGGACCGTGGTGATGACGTCGAGCGTCGTCAGCAGGTCGCCGGCCAGCAGGCGGTGCGACGGGAGCGGGCCGAGCTGGGTCGCGGGGGCCGCGGCGACTACGCCCCAGCTCGCGAGGTGGTGGAGCAACTGCCGGTAGCGGGTGGCCGGCTGCATCCAGCCGTGCCCGAACGCGATGGCGGGCAGGCCAAGGCCTTGGCGCGGGGTGAACACGACGCCGGGCAGTCCGACCAGGGCGAGGTTGCCGCGCAAAACCTCGTGGGGTCCCGGGTGGGACAGCTCCGTGAGCAGCTGCTTGGGCTTGCTGGCCATGCGCGTGACCTTACTGCCCGTGCCCCGCACCGGCCCGGTGCGCCACCCCGATCGGTTTAGGGGTCCGCCGCCACAGTGCGCGAAGACCCGGTCAACGATTGTCCGGGAGGTCGCTCGCCCAGCTCAGCGGCACTGAAAACCCCGCTCTAGGGACCGGAGTAGGGGACTGGACTTGTCTCGTTACGCTAGTTCGCGTGTGTGGAATCGTGGGATACGTCGGACACCGCCCGGCTCTGGACGTCGTGCTCGGTGGGCTCCGCCGCATGGAATACCGGGGCTACGACTCGGCTGGCGTGGCGGTGCTGGACGGCGCCGGCGCGCTGACAGTCGAGCGCAAGGCCGGCCGTCTGGCCAATCTGGAAGCCCGGCTCGACGAGGTCGGCCGCGACGCGTTCGCGGGCACCGCGGGCATGGGGCACACCCGTTGGGCCACGCACGGGGCCCCGATCGACCGCAACTCGCATCCGCACCGGGACACCACCGGTCGCGTCGCGGTGGTGCACAACGGGATCATCGAGAACTTCGCCGCGTTGCGCGCCGAGCTCGAGGCCGCGGGCATCGAGATGGCCAGCGACACCGACACTGAGACCGCCGCGCACCTGGTTTCCCTCGCCTACTCCGAGGGCGACACCAAGGGCGACCTGCCGGCCAGCGTCGCCGCGGTGTGCCGCCGGCTGGAGGGCGCGTTCACGCTCGTCGTGACGCACGCGGACGAGCCGGACACGATCGTCGCCGCGCGCCGGTCGTCGCCGCTGGTGGTCGGGGTCGGCGAGGGCGAGCACTTCGTCGCTTCCGACGTCGCCGCGTTCATCGAGCACACCCGCGAGGCCGTCGAGCTGGGCCAGGACCAGCTGGTCGTCATCACCCGCGACGGCTACGAGGTCACCGACTTCCACGGCGACGCCGCGCAGGCCAAGCCGTTCACCGTCGACTGGGACCTGTCGGCCGCCGAGAAGGGCGGCCACGAGTACTTCATGCTCAAGGAGATCGAGGAGCAGCCGGAGGCGCTGGCGAACACGCTGCGCGGGCACTTCGAGGCTGGCCGGATCATCCTCGACGAGCAGCGCATCTCGGATCAGGACCTGCGCGACGTCGACAAGGTTTTCGTCATCGCCTGCGGTTCGGCGTATCACTCCGGCCTCGTCGCGAAGTACGCCATCGAGCACTGGTGCCGGCTGCCGGTCGAGGTGGAGCTGGCCTCGGAGTTCCGCTACCGCGACCCGGTTCTCGACCGCGACACGCTCGTCGTCGCCGTCTCCCAGTCCGGCGAGACCGCGGACACCCTCGAGGCCGTGCGGCACGCGCGCGAGCAGAAGGCGCGCGTCCTGGCGGTCTGCAACACCAACGGCGCGCAGATCCCGCGCGAGTCCGACGCGGTGCTGTACACGCACGCCGGGCCGGAGATCGGGGTCGCGTCGACCAAGGCGTTCCTCGCGCAGATCGCCGCGAACTACCTCGTCGGCCTCGCGCTGGCGCAGGCGCGCGGCACGAAGTACCCGGACGAGGTCGCCCGCGAGTTCGCCGAGCTGGAAGCCATGCCCGCCGCGGTGCAGAAGGTGCTGTCCACTGTGGAGCAGACGCGCGAGATCGCGCGGCGGATCTCCGACTCGCGCGCGGTGCTGTTCCTCGGCCGCCACGTCGGGTTCCCGGTGGCGCTGGAAGGCGCACTGAAGCTGAAGGAACTCGCGTACATGCACGCCGAGGGTTTCGCGGCGGGCGAGCTGAAGCACGGTCCGATCGCGCTGATCGAAGAGGGCCTGCCGGTCGTCGTCGTGATGCCGTCGCCGAAGGGCCGCGCGGTGCTGCACTCGAAGCTGGTGTCGAACATCAGCGAGATCCAGGCGCGGGGCGCGCGCACGATCGTGATCGCCGAGGAGGGCGACGAGACCGTGCGCCCGTTCGCCGACGAGCTCATCGAGGTGCCCGCGGTGCCGACGCTGCTGCAGCCGCTGGTGTCCACCGTTCCGCTGCAGGTGCTGGCCGCGGAGATCGCCAGTTCGCGCGGGTACGACATCGACAAGCCGCGTAACCTGGCGAAGTCCGTCACCGTCGAGTAAGACCGGAGGCCGTCGCCGTGCAAGGAATCTGGACTACAGAACGGATTCGCGCGGCGGAGGACCTGCTGCTCGCGCGCACGCCGGACGGCGAGCTGATGCGCCGGGCCTCCTTCGGCCTCGCCGCCGAGGTGGCCGGGTTGCTGGCCGAGGACACCGGCGGCGTCGCCGGGCGACGGGTCGTGCTGCTGGTCGGCTCGGGCAACAACGGCGGCGATGCCTTGTGGGCCGGCGCTTTCCTGCGTCGGCGCGGGGTCGCGGTGGCCGCGGTACTGCTGAAGCCGGAGAAGGCGCATCCGGCCGGATTGGCCGCGCTGCGCCGATCTGGCGGACGCGTGATGTCCATTGCAGACAGTCCACAGTGGATCAAGCGGGCGGACGTCGTCGTGGACGGCATCGTCGGCATTTCCGCCCGAGGCCCGCTGCGTCCCGACGCGGCCGAGCTGGTCGCGCAGATCGAAGCGCCGGTAGTAGCGGTGGATTTGCCAAGCGGCGTTGACCCGGACACCGGCGCGGTCGACGGTCCGCACGTCACCGCCGCGCGCACGGTGACGTTCGGCGCGCTGAAGCCCGTGCACGTGCTGGCCCCAGAGGAATGCGGCGAAGTCGTGCTGGTGGACATCGGCCTGCGGCCCTGGCTGGACGAGCCGGATCTGCAGCGCCTGGACCTCGCCGACGTCGCCGAGGCGTGGCCGATTCCCGGCCCGGAGGACGACAAGTACACCCAAGGCGTCGTCGGCATCGCGGCCGGATCGGCGACGTACCCAGGCGCGGCGGTGCTCGCGTCCGGCTCGGCGGTCCGCGCGACGGCGGGCATGGTCCGCTACGCCGGACACGCGGCGGACGTCGTGCGCTCTCGCTGGCCGGAGATCGTCGCGACCGGCTCGGTCACCGACGCGGGAAGGGTGCAGGCGTGGGTGGTCGGCCCGGGCATCGGCACCGGCGGGGAAGGCCGGGAAATCCTGCGGCACATCCTCGGCCAGGGCGTCCCGGTGTGCGCGGACGCCGACGCCACCACGCTCATCGCGCACAGCCCCGAAGTCCTCGACGCCCGCGACCCGGACACTCCGCTCGTGCTCACCCCGCACGCCGGCGAGTACGAACGCCTGATGGGCCGCCGCCCCGGCGCGGATCGAGTCGCGGCCGCGCGGGAGGCGGCGAAGAAGTACGACGCCGTCGTGCTGCTGAAAGGCCACTGCACGGTCGTCGCCGCTCCGGACGGCCGCGTCGCCGTGAACACCCCGCGCGGTTCGTGGCTGGCGACCGCTGGCTCCGGTGATGTGCTGACTGGCCTGGTCGGCTCTCTGCTGGCCGCGCGGCTCGACCCATGGCTGGCCGCCGCTGCTGCTGCGCAGGTGCATTCGCTGGCAGGCGCGCTTGCCGCGGAGGAGGTGCCGACGTCGGCGTCCGGTCTGGTCGATGCCATCCCGGCGGCGCTCCGATTGGTCCGCGCGAACGCATAGTTATCGAGTTACGTGTTAACTCGTCTCGCGATATCTGGTAAGAACAAGATGTGAGTCGAGACACGCCAGGACGGCCGAAGACGCGCCCGTCCGACGCCGCGGTGGAGCAGCGGCGCCACGAGATCCTCGACTACGTCATTGACCAGGGCGAAGTCCGGATCGACGACCTCACCGCCCGGTTCGGCGTCAGCCTCATGACGATGCACCGCGACCTCGACGACCTCGCCGACAAGCGGCTGCTGCGGAAGCTGCGCGGCAAGGTCGAGGCGTATCCGGCGCTCACCATGGAGACCGCCAGCCGGTTCACGTTGCACTCGGCCGAGAAGGAAGCCCTCGCCGACCTTGCGATTCAGCAGGTCGAGCCCGGCCAGACCGTGTTCGTGGACGACTCCACCACGCTGTTCCCGCTGGTCGAGCGGCTGGCCCAGCTCGAACGTCTCACCGTGATCACCAACTCGCTGCAGGCCGCGCGGCTGCTGGGCGCCGGCGTCGACGTGGTCCTGGCCGGCGGGCATTACGACCCCGAGTACGACTCCTGCTCCGGCCCCGACGTGCTCGCGCTGCTTGAGCGCATTCGCGTGGACATCGCGTTCGTCTCGGTGAGCGCGGTCGCGGTGGGCAGGCTGTTCCACCCGGTCCGCGACTACGCCGAGCTGAAGAAGGCCGTGCTGCGCGCCGCGAACCGCAACGTGCTGGTGCTCGACCATTCGAAGTTCGGCCGCACCGCGACGTACGCGCACGGCACCGTCGGCGATTACGACCTCCTGATCACCAGCGAAGCCACTCCGACCGAGGAGATCGAGGCCGCGCTGAACGAGGGAACGGCGGTCGAGGCCGCGGAGTACGTCGAGGAGGGGCAGCCCTATGACAGCTGAGCTGGTGGCCGGGGTCGATTCGTCGACGCAGTCGACCAAGGTCGTGGTCTGCGACGCGCGCACGGGCGAGATCGTGCGCACCGGTCGCGCGCCGCACCCGGACGGCACCGAGGTCGACCCCGCAGCGTGGGCGCAAGCGTTTGCGGACGCCACTCGCGACGTCCTCGACGGGGTGAAGGCCATCGGCGTCGGCGGTCAGCAGCACGGCATGGTCACGCTCGACGAGGCGGGCGAGGTAGTCCGTCCGGCGTTGCTGTGGAACGACACCCGCTCCGCGCAGGCGGCGAAAGACCTGACCGAGGAGCTGGGCGGACCCGGCGTGTGGGCGAAGTCGGTCGGGCTGGTCCCGGTCGCCAGCTTCACCGTCACCAAGCTTCGCTGGCTCGCCGAGCACGAGCCGGAGAACGCCGACCGCGTCGCCCGCGTCCTGTTGCCGCACGACTGGCTCACCTGGCGGCTGCTCGGCCGTCCGGAAACCGCGGTGACCGATCGCGGCGACGCCTCCGGCACCGGCTATTTCTCGCCGACAGACAACACTTATCGCCCGGACGTCCTCGCCCACGCGTTCGGCGGCCGCACCCCGGATCTGCCCACGGTGCTCGGTCCCTCCGACGTCGCCGGGCACACCAGCGACGGCATGCTCGTCTCCGCGGGCACCGGCGACAACATGGCCGCCGCGCTCGCTCTCGGGCTGGCTCCGGGCGACGCGGTGATCTCGATCGGCACCAGCGGCACGGTTTTCGGCATCACCGAGACCGGCGCGGCCGACGCGAGCGGCCTGGTCGCCGGATTCGCCGACGCCACCGGCCGCTTCCTCCCGCTGACCGCCGCCCTCAACGCCGCCCGGGTGCTCACCGCGGGCGCGGCGATGCTCGGCGTCGACCTGGCCGAGTTCGACCGGCTCGCGCTGGCCGCCGAACCGGGCGCGGGCGGGCTCACGCTGCTGCCGTACCTCGACGGCGAGCGCACCCCGAACCTGCCCGGCGCGACCGGTTCGCTGCACGGTCTGACCAGGGCGAACATGACACCGGAGAACGTCGCGCGCGCGACCGTCGAGGGCATGGTCTGCGGGTTGGCCGCCGGGCTCGACGCGGTGCGCGCGCAGGGCATGGCCGTGCAGCGCGTGCTGCTGATCGGCGGCGGCGCGCAGTCCGCCGCGGTGCGGGCGATCGCGCCGATCGTGCTCGGCCTGCCCGTGGTGATTCCCGAGGTCGGCGAGTACGTCGCGCAGGGCGCCGCTCGACAGGCCGCCTGGGCGCTCTCCGGTGCCGCCGAACCGCCTGTGTGGCACGGGACCGAAAGCCAGCTCGTCCTGGACGAGCCGACCGGGGCGCTGCGCGCCGCCGGCATCGAGATCCAGCAACGCCACCTCGAGGCGCGCGAGGCCGCGCACGGGGTTTCCGCGAAATTGGGAGAGGACTGACCGATGGCCAGCATCACCTACGACAAGGCGACCCGGCGCTACTCCGGGACCGAGCGTCCCGCCGTCGACGCGCTGGACCTGGAAATCGCCGACGGCGAGTTCCTCGTGCTGGTCGGGCCGTCGGGTTCGGGCAAGTCCACCGCGCTGCGGATGCTCGCGGGCCTGGAGGACATCGACGAGGGCGCGGTCTGGATCGGCGACCGCGACGTCACGCAGCTGCCGCCGCGTTCGCGCGACATCGCGATGGTGTTCCAGAACTACGCGCTGTACCCGCACATGACGGTCGCGCAGAACATGGGCTTCGCGCTGAAGATCGCCGGGCGGCCGGCGTCGGAGATCAAGCAGAAGGTGCTCGACGCGGCGAAGCTGCTGGACATCGAGCAGTACCTGGACCGCAAGCCGAAGGCGCTGTCGGGCGGTCAGCGCCAGCGCGTCGCGATGGGCCGCGCCATCGTGCGTGAGCCGCAGGTGTTCCTCATGGACGAGCCGCTGTCGAACCTCGACGCGAAGCTGCGCGTCTCGACCCGTACGCAGATCGCCGCGCTGCAGCGTCGGCTCGGCGTCACCACCGTGTACGTGACCCACGACCAGGTCGAGGCCATGACGATGGGTGACCGCGTCGCGGTGCTGTCGGACGGCCTGCTGCAGCAGTGCGACACCCCGCGCGCGCTGTACGACCGGCCCGCAAACGTTTTCGTCGCGGGCTTTATCGGCTCCCCGGCGATGAACCTGGTCGCCGCGAAGCTCACTGCGGACGGCGCCGAGGTCGGTGGCGTGCAGGTGCCGCTCAAGCCCGAGGTCCGGTCCGCGGCCGACGGCGACACGGTCACCATCGGTTTCCGTCCGGAGTCGCTGGAAGCCACCACCGACACCGACGGCACGCTGCCGATCAAGGTCGAACTGGTCGAGGAGCTGGGCTCGGACGCATACGTCTACGGCAAGCTCGGTGCCGGCGTCGAGGAGTCCACGGAGGGTGCGTCACGCAACGTGGTCGCGCGCGTCGACCCGCGTACGCCGCCGCGCATGGGCGACACCCTGCACCTGCGGATCCGTCCGGACGAGCTGCACGTCTTCTCCGGGACTTCCGGGCAGCGTCTCTCCTGAGCCGATGGCGTGGGAAACTGGCAGTCGTTATGACTGCCAGTTCTCCGCACGCCGAGACCGTGGTCGATCTCGGCGCTGTGCGCCACAACGTTTCCTTGCTGGCCGACCGGGCACCCGGTGCGGCCGTGATGTGCGTGGTCAAAGCCGACGCGTACGGCCATGGCGCGGTGCCCGTCGGCCGCGCCGCCGTCGAAGCCGGGGCCACCTGGCTCGGCACCTGCTCGCTGCAGGAGGCCCTCGACCTGCGGGCCGCCGGGCTGTCGGTGCGGCTGTTCAGCTGGCTGGACGTGCCGGAGCTGGATTTCGCGCCCGGCATCGAGGCGGACATCGACCTCGGCGTCAGCTCCCTCGGCGAGCTGGCCCGGGTCGACGCCGCCGCGGAGCTCGCCGGAAAGCGCGCCCGCGTGCACCTCAAAATCGACACCGGCCTGTCGCGCAACGGCTGCCCGCCCGCCGACTGGCCCGCGCTGGTCGAGGCGGCGGCCAAGGCCCGCGGCGTCGAGGTGGTGGCCGTCTGGTCGCACCTGGCCTGCGCCGACGAGCTGGGCCACGCGTCGATCGACGCGCAGGCGAAGCTGTTCTCCGAGGCCTACGACGCCGCCCGCGCCGCCGGGCTCGACCCGTTCCGGCACCTGGCCAACTCCGCGGCCACGCTCACCCGGCCCGACCTGCACTTCGAGCTGGTCCGCCCGGGCATCGCGATGTACGGCCTCAACCCGGTGCCCACCGACGACGACCTCCGCCCGGCGATGACGTTCCGCTCCAGCGTGGTCCTCACGAAGCCCTTGGCCGCCGGCGAATCCGTCTCCTACGGCCACACCTGGACCGCGGGGGAGGACACCACGCTCGCGCTCGTGCCCGCCGGGTACGCCGACGGGGTGCCGCGCACGCTGTCCGGCCGGATGGACGTCTGGCTGGGCGGGCGACGGCGTCCGGTGGTCGGGCGGGTCTGCATGGACCAGCTCGTGGTGAACGTCGGCAACGAGGACGTGCCTCGCGTCGGGGACGAGGTCGTGCTGTTCGGGTCGGGTAGCTCCGGCGAGCCGACCGCGCGCGAATGGGCGGACAAGCTCGGCACTATCGACTACGAGATCGTCACCTCGATGTACCGGCCGCGTGTACAGCGCCGGTACGTGGGGGAGCGGGCGTGACTCCTTCGGCGCGGCTGTGGGCGATCGTCGGCGGAGTCGGAGCGGTGGTGACGGGCGCGGCGGCGGCAGTTGTCGCGACGCAGCAACGCAAACCGACCGAAGACCCCTTCGCCGACGAGCCGCTAGGCGAGCTGAAGCCAGACCGTACGTCCACTGTCGCGGCCGAAGACGGTACGCCGCTGTCGGTCGAGGAGATCGACCCTGAGGACTGCGAGAAACCGGAGCTGACTCTCGTCGGCGTACACGGCTTCGCGCTTTCGCGGCGCTCGTGGCACTTCCAGCGCCGCGACGTCGCTTCGCTGCGTCTGCCGCGCGTACGGCAGGTCTACTACGACCATCGCGGCCACGGTCTGTCCGGAGAGGCTTCGACCGAGACGTCGACCATCGAGCAGCTCGCGCACGACCTCGACAGCGTGCTGCGCGCGATGGTGCCCGAGGGACCGATTGTCCTCATGGGACATTCCATGGGCGGCATGGTGATCATGGAGCTGGCCGCGCAACGGCCAGACCTCTTCGAGGACCGCGTCTGCGGCGTCGCCTTCATCGCGACCGCGGCGGGCGAAGTCGGTGCACGCGGGTTGCCGAGACCGTTGTTGTCCAAGTACAACCCGCTCACGCGCGGCGTCGGTGAGCTGGCTGGGTGGCAACCCGGGTTGGTGGAGTTCGTGCGCGCAGCGGGCGGTCAGCTGACCCGCCAGGCAGTGCGACGGCTCGCGTTCGGCAGCCGCGACGTCTCGCCGCGCCTGGTCGACTTCATGCTGGAAATGCTGGCTGTCACGCCGGTGCGCGGGCTGCTCAACTTCGTCGACACTCTCGGCAGCCACAATCGCTACGCTGTGCTGGCCGGGCTGAAACACGCACAGGTGCTGGTCATCGGCGGCGACTCGGACCGTTTCACGCCGTACGCGCACGCCGAGCGGATCGCCGCCGAGCTGCCGGACGCCGAGCTGGTGCGGGTGCGCGGGGCCGGGCACATGGTGCAGCTCGAACAGCCCGAGCTGGTGAACAGCCATCTCATCGACCTGCTGCAGCGCTGTGGTGGCAGCGCCGCGCCGAACCGGCGAAACTGGTGGTGGACAAGGTGATTCTGGAAACCCCCGAGGACACGATGGCCTTCGGGCGGACGCTGGGCGCGGCTTTGCGCGCGGGCGACCTGGTGCTGCTGGACGGTCCGCTCGGGGCCGGGAAGACGACGCTGACCCGCGGCATCGCGGACGGCCTCGGCGTCGGCGGCCGGGTCAGTTCGCCGACGTTCGTGCTGGCGCGAGTGCACGCCGCGGGCGCGGCCGGGGTCCCGCTGATCCACGTGGACGCCTACCGGCTCGGCGGCGATCTATCCCAACTGGACGACCTCGACCTGGACACCGACCTGGAGTCGTCCGCGGTGGTCGTCGAATGGGGCGAGGGCAGCGCGGAACGGCTGTCGGAGGACCACCTGGTGGTCCGGCTGACCCGTCACGACGACGACACCCGGACTGTCGTGCTGGAACCGCACGGCTCCTGGACCAGCCGGGTCGACGAGGTCTTGGCTGCTTGACCGCGCACTGCTGCCGCAGTGACGGCTGTGCTGTGTTACGAGCAGGTTGGCTTGTCTTCGATCGTGCTTGGTGATCCTCAGGGTGCCAGCGGGCCGGGGGGAAGTCGTAGGCGGCGAGAGCGGGTGCGCCAGCGGCGCGGACCGGACTGGGGCCTGGACAAGACGTGATGCGTAGGGCTTTGTAGCGGGAGCGGAAAGCCCTTCTAGGTTCGCCAGATAGAGCGACCGGTGCCTCGAAACATAGCGGCCAAGAATCGCGATACTTCCACCATGGATGGTGCCAACCTTATTATTCCGGTCCTCACTGGAAGCTTCGCGTTTGTCGGAGTTCTTGTGGCGCAACTGGTGATCGTATGGATGCAGCGAAGCAAGGTGCTCGCTGAGGACATGCGCAGGTGGCACAGTGAGCGGAGATCTCTCTACGCGCAGTTCATGGCTCACGCGCGTGAAATAGACGATAAGATCTCCGATGCAGCCAACGAAGACGACCCTCGTGAACTGCCCAATATTCATGACCGGAATAGTTATCGGCTGGGAGCGATCGAGGACGAGATAATGTTGATTGCACCCCACTCAGTTGTTGTAGCGGCCAGGAAACTTAGTGTAGTGCTGTTAGATCGAACGATCACTGCATGGCAGTTGGCTGGAGATGACTGCCTTGGAGACTTGGCGGTCGATGAAAATAATGCAGAAGAGCTTGCTTATCAAAGTGCTTTGCGGGTCGCGACCACGGATTTCATCGAAACTGCCCGGCAAGACTTGATAAATCCTCTGAAAATAAGGTCCGTCAAGAGAAGGATCTTCGCCAGCCGCGAGGAAATCGCAAGGTGGATATAGGCGATATCTCGGCGAGAGTCTGGGGGCGGACAGAGCTGCGCGCCCTGAGCGACGCAATGGCAAAGGGCTCGCCCGGGAACTCCTGGACGAGCCCTTTGCCGTCTGCGAGGAGCTGGCCTACCGCGCTCCGGCTTCCTCGCTGGCGGACAGCGACGGAGCCGAGCCAGGCAACGGCTTCCGCGCCGTCTCCTTCAGCTTCAGCAGCGTGATCACCCCGACCACCCCGGCGATCATCAGGTAATACCCAGGCCACTTGAGATCCCCGGTGGCCAGCACCAGCGCGCTCATCACCAGCGACACCGTCCCGGCGAACGCCGACACGAAGATGTTGAACGAAATCGACAACCCGCCGTACCGGACCTCGGTCGGGAACAGCGCGGGCAGCGTGGACGGGCAGGTCGAGGAGAAGCAGATCAGCAGCAGTCCCATCAGGACCAGGCCGAGCAGCACCGAGATCAGCGACCCGCTCTTGAGCAGCAGCACCATCGGCAGCCCGAGCACGATCAGCCCGCCCGCGCCGACCCACAGGATCGGCTTGCGGCCGTAGCGGTCGCTGAGCTTGCCGAGGAACGGGATCAGCAGCACGCCCAGCCACAGCACGCCGATCTGCAGCCATTCCGCCGCGGTGGCCGAGATGGCCTGTCCGCCGTTCGCGGACATCGTGCGGTCGTCCTTGAGGTAGGTCGGCATGTAGCTGGTGAGCATGTAGTTGGTGACGTTCCAGGTCACCACGAGCCCGCCGGCCAGCAGCATCGTCGGCCAGTACTTCGCGAAGATCGTGCGGACCACGTGCTTGGCCTCGGCGTCCTCGCGCTTGCCCGACTCGTCGAGCAGCTGCTGGAACGCGGGCGTCTCCTCGAGCTTCGTCCGCAGGTAAACCCCGACGATGCCGAGCGGCAGCGCCACCATGAACGGGATCCGCCAGCCCCAGGTGTCCATAAAGGCCGGCGTCGACACCAGCGGCAGCACCGACGAGACGGTCGCGCCCAGCGCGTACCCGATGAAGGTGCCGAACTCCAGGAAGCTGCCGAAGTAGCCGCGGCGGCGGTCCGGGCTGTACTCGGCGATGAAGGTCATCGCGCCCGCGTACTCGCCGCCGGTGGAGAAGCCCTGCAGGACCCGCGCGCACACCAGCAGGATCGGCGCGGCCAGCCCGATCGAGGAGTACGACGGGATCAGTCCGATGAGGAAGGTGCCGGTCGCCATCAGGATCACCGTCACCGCGAGCACCTTGGTCCGGCCGATCTTGTCGCCGAGCGGACCGAAGAACAGGCCGCCGAGCGGACGCACCAGGAACGCCACCGCGAAGGTCGCGAACGTCGCGAGCTGGGCCAGCGCGGGATTGCCGGGCGGGAAGAACTGTGCCTCGATGGTGGTGGAGAGGTAGCCGTAGACCCCGAAATCGAACCACTCGGTGATGTTGCCGACCGCGGCCGCGCCGACTGCCCGGCGCATCGTCGCGTCGTCCGTGACCGTGGCGCCGCCCGACGGCCCCCTCCCGTCTGCTGCCTCTGTCACATCGCTCCTTTCGCGTTTTCCAGGACTCACTGCGCAGAGCCCCCGACATCACCTACCGCGAGCGATCCAAAGCGTAACGTGATACGTCTCACTCCCGCACGGGGGTAGCGCAGGTAACGCGTAGCGGGGACCATGCGTTATAGCAGGTAGATACCTGTTAAACCCCATCAACTCGCACACGTCGGCCAGCGGATCACCCGGATTCGCCGACGGCATCGGCGTGCGCACCCCGTGAGGAGGAGCCGCAATGACGGCAGTATTCGTGGCCATCGCAAGCTGTGCAACCGCGGGAGTCGCTGTCGCGGCTACCCTCGCGTCCTACGCGCAGCGCAAGTGGCGGGTCCGCGCCGTCGAGGCGTGACCCGTTAGGACTCTCGCAGCTCTAGGTCTCTAGGGCTCGACAATTCCGACTGCCAGGCCGAGGCCGACCAGATCCTGCGGACGCAACCGCAGCTGGTCGGCCACGGCCGGCACGTCGGTCATCGGGCGTTTCAGGATCGCCGCCGCCGCTTCCGGCGAAGTGACCGAGAAGTAGGCGTCCGGGGCGATCCAGGTCGTGCCCGGAGCGGCGAAAGCCAGCGCGCCGCCGGAACCGCCTTCGCCGATCACCAGCGTGGTCACCGGCACCGCGGCGGTCGCGATCGCCTCGAACAGTTCCGCGATCGCCGGCCCGGCACCGCCTTCTTCCGCTTCCGCGTCGTTTGCCGCGCCGGGAGTGTCCACAAGCGTCAAAACCGGAATTCCTAGCCGGGACGCCAGCCGGACGAGCCGCGCTGCGGTCCGAAAGCCAGCTGGACGCGTCGCGGTGCCGCACTGTGCTGCGTACGCGATCGTGCGACCTTCTCGCCAGCCGAAGCCACATTGGACGCCTTCGTCGACGTGACCGGCACGGTCGCCTTGGACGTTCTCTCGCCACTCGAAGTACGCGTCGAGGTACTCGGGTGCGCGCGCTCGCGAAGAAGCGCGCGCCGTCCGTACGGCTTCCCAGCCGGTTTCGGGCAGCGCGGTGTCGCGACGGGCGTTAGGCGGGGGCGCGGGTTCTGTCGACGGCGAAGCCAACAGCTGTAGCCATCGTGCGAGCACGTCACCCAGCTCGTCTGGCTCAACGAGACGGTCGACCTGACCCCATTCCAGCTTCGCCTCGACGGTGTACGCCTCCGCAGGCGACGTCGCAGGCCGTACGCGAGAACCTGCGAAGCCCACTTGCGCGTCTGGCAGTCCCAACACGACGTCGGAACCGGCACCGAGCGTCGCCCAGCCGCCGCCGGTGGATGGGTTGCGCAGAACGGAAATCTGCGGGACACCCGCCGCGCGCGCGTCTGCGGAGGCGCGCGCGATTCGCTGGAGCTGGGAAAGCGCGCGCATGCCGTGCTGCATCCGGCTGCCGCCAGTCGCGACCAGCGACACCACCGGCAGCCCACGCTCTTTCGCGTGGGCGAAGGCGGCTTCGACGCGGTCACCGGTCTGCTGTCCGATGGAACCGCCGAGGAAGCCGAACTCCCAGGCGATCAGCACCGTGGGCACGTCGCCGATCTTCGCTTCTCCGACGACCACCGATTCGGTCTCGCCGGTGCGCGCGGCGGCCGCCGCCCTGGCCTCCGGATATCCCGGCCAGCCGAGCGGATCGTCCGCCGGAGTGTCCGCCAGCGACAGGTCGGCGAACCCGGCGGAGATGGCGGCCAGCAGCTCGCGCGCGGTGATGTTCATCCCAGCGCTCGCTTCATGACCTTGCCCATGTCGTTGCGCGGCAACGCATCCAGGTATCGCACGACGCGCGGCCGCTTGTGCGGAGCGAGCAGCTTCGACACGTGGTCGGCGAGTTCTTCGAGCGCCGGGCGCTCGCCGTCCGGCACGACCCAGGCGACGATGCGCTCGCCGAGGTCGTCGTCCGGTTCGCCGGTCACCGCGACCTCGGCGACCTTCGGGTGCTCCAGCAGCGCGTTCTCGATCTCGCCCGCGCCGATCTTGTACCCGCCGCTCTTGATCAGGTCAGTGGCCTTGCGGCCGACGATGCGGACGTAGCCGTCGGGGTCGCGGGTGGCCATGTCGCCGGTGCGGAACCAGCCGCCGTCGAGCGCGGCGGCTGTCGCGTCCGGCCGGTTGAGGTATTCGGTGAACAGATTCGGCCCGCGGACCTGGATCTCGCCGACCGCGTCCGGCTCGCTGATTTCGGCGCCTGTCTCGTCGACCAGCCGCAGGTCGACCCCGGCGAGCGGGACGCCGACCGAACCCGGCTTGCGCTCGCCGTCGGCGCGGACGCTGGTGTTCATCAGCGTCTCGGTCATGCCGTAGCGCTCCACGACCTGCTGCCCGGTCGCGGCGGTGATGCGCTGGTGGTCGTGCACCGGCAGCGCGGCCGAGCCGGAGACCAGCAGCCGGGCGGACTTGAGCGCGTTGGCGAGGCCTTCGTCGGTCTCGACCGTTTCGGCGATCCGGTGGTACATCGTCGGGACGCCGAACAGCATCGTCGCGCCGTTCGCGAGTTCCTCCGTGACGCCCTCAAGGGAGAATCGCCCAAGGTGACGCACCGAACCGCCGCGCCGCAGCGGCCCGAGGATGCCCAGGATCAAGCCGTGCAC
The DNA here is from genome assembly GCF_042754125.1 of Amycolatopsis sp. NPDC059235. Lineage (NCBI taxonomy): Bacteria > Bacillati > Actinomycetota > Actinomycetes > Pseudonocardiales > Pseudonocardiaceae > Amycolatopsis > Amycolatopsis sp. NPDC059235. Next base: position 103,874 of record NZ_JBHZAG010000015.1, on the reverse strand, counting down.
GTGGAACAACGGCAGGCCGTGGACGAGCACGTCGTCAGCGGTCCACTGCCAAGCGTCCTCAAGCGCGTCGAGCGTGGTCGCGATCGAGCGGCGAGGCAGTACGACGCCCTTGGGCGGCCCAGTCGTGCCGGAGGTGTAAACGATGAACGCGGGAGCCTCGGCGTCCGGCTCGCTGGCCGGCGGTTTCCCGTCGCCTTCAAGCGGAATGTCACGACGCGGCAGGTCGAGCGCGGCGGGCAGTTCGGCGCCGGGTTCGGCGAGCACCAGCGCGGGCTCGCTGTCGGCGAGGATGTGCCCGAGTTCGCGTTCGCCGATCTTGGGGTTGAGCGGCACCACCGGAACCCCGGCGAGCAGCGCGGCAACCACCGCGACGCTGGTGTGCAGCGTCGGCGTCGCCCAGACCGCGACCCGGCGGTCTCGGGGCAGTTCGGCGGCCAATGCCCCGGCGACCGCGCCGAGTTCGGCATAGGTGAGTTTTCGGTCGCCGAAGCGCAGCGCTTCCTTGCCGGATCCGGCGGCGACTGCGGGGAACAGCGGATCGGGCACTTTCGCGGACCTCCTGCGTCACCGGCACCTGGAACCGCACCGTACCGCCTTGTGGCGGTGGCCACCTGCGACGCGATTCACAGATCCTGATTGTCAGGGGTACCCAGGTTCAGGCGAGATTATCGAGCAGCGCGCGCACCCGTTCGACCATCGTTTCGTAGCGGCCGGGAGCGACGTTCACGTACCGCTCGCCGCCCTCGGTTTCGGAGAACGAGAACAGGTAGCGGCCGTGCTCGGTGTCGTAATACGTGCAGATGTCGCGCCCGCTGATCCGCCGCCCGCCAAGCCCGTCGCGGACGGCCGCGGTGATCTGCCCGCCGCCGACGCGGGGGAGAGCGGCGACGTCGAGCAAATGCCGCACGTCCTGCCTGGCCGGCCCGCCGTCGATGGCCAGATTCAACGCCGATTCCGGCACCGACACTGCTTGGCCCTGCGCGGGCTGGACGCGCGGCAACTCCCGGATCAAGTCCTCCGCCAGCGCTTCCGGCCGGGCCGGCCGCAACACCACAGTGCCGGTGGACGGCATATGGCACGCGAGCACCGCGTCCTTGTTCAACGCCGCGACGACCAGCCAATACCGCCGATCCCTTCCGCTTTCGACGGTCGCCGACAGCTCACTGGCCCCGCGGCACAACACGGTCATGGTCCGGACGAACGTCTCGTCCGGACCGCCGCGACCCCAGACGCCCTGGTCGGCCATGGCGTTCACCGCGGCTTCGCGATACGCGTGCGTCTCCTCGGGGTCGCGCCAGATCGGGTCAGGCGAGAGCGCCGCCGGGAGCGAAACCCCAGCCAGCTCCGCCGCGACGGGAAGGCAATCGGCAGGGAGCACCACCTCGCGGGCGAGCACCAGCATCCGTCAGAGCCCGATCACCGGCGGAACCGCCTTGGGAAGGTCCCCGATGAGGGCGGCGTCCGGGTCCTGCTCGACCAGGTAGTCGGCGGTCTCGTGGACGAGGTCGTCTTCCCCTTCGCCCTTCTGCCCGCGGCCCATCGCACCGGCACCCATGCCCGGCGCCCCCGCGCGCCCGTTGGCTCCCGCCGTTGCGCCGCCTCGCCCGGCGGCTTCGGCGTTCCCGCCGAACGGCCCGGTGCCGGTACCGGCTCCGCGGCCGACGCTGTTGCCTGGGTTACCCGCGTTTCCGCTGCCGTTGCCGCCCGCGTAACCGCTGCCGGTTCCCGGGAGCCCCGGCGTGTACAGGCTGCTGCTGCCGCCATTGGGGTTGGCGGTGTTGGGGTTGCTGCTGTTGAACGACCAGGAGTTGGGGTTGCTGGTGCTGTTGGGATTGCTGGTGCTGGTCAGGTCCGGCGGAACGTAGCCGGAGGTCCGAGTGTCATCCGGCAAATCGCTGTGCGGCGGGCGGTACTTGCCCGGCGTCTCAGTCGGATCGTGGTGCGGCGGAGGCTCCGCTTCCCACCGATGGGTGTCCGAAGGAGGCGTCACCCCCGGCGGCCCAGTGCGATCGTTGGTGTGATCACGGTGGCTGGTGCTGTTGTCGCCGGTGCTGCTGGTGCTGTTGTCGGCGACGTAGCCGCCTTCGGAGTACGTGCCGGCGGTGCCGCCTGGTCCGCCCGGGGTGTAGTGAGTGGGCAGGTGAGCGGTACCAGTGCTGCCGGGCTGGGTGATGGTGAAGTCCCCGCCCGCGGAGGGCATCGCGAGCTGCCCGTACTGGGACGGGTCCGCCCAACGACTCGAATTGTCCGACGACTGCTGGTGGTAAGCGTCGTAGCTTTCGGTGATCGCCTGCGCTTTCCGGTTCCAGTCGTCAATCTCGTTCTGCCGGTTCGAAAGGAACGAGAGAGGGGTTCCGGAAACCCAGTCGCCTGCCGGTTTCTCGCCGACGTCGCCGATGTCTTGGATCCTGTTGTGCAGTTGCTGGAACGAGCCGCCCTGGCCGTGGTAGAGCTGCTGCGCCTGCTGGAGATGCTGTCCGCTGACCTCGGACGCCTGCACGAGCGGGCCCGCGCCGGCAAAAGCCTGACCGGCGGAATCTCCCTGCCAGTACTGGCTCATCTTGCCTTGCAGCTGCTGCATCCGGCCGGCGATTTCCTGGTGCTGGCGGGAGAGGCCCGAGGACAGGTCGGCCCCGGTGTACATCCCGCCGGATCCCTTGCCGCTTTTGACGAAGCCGACGATTTGCTGCGGAGTGTAATTAGTCATCGCGCACCTGTCTTGATCGTCTTGATCGCTGCGGTAGCCGCTGTGATTGCCAATGCGCACGGGTCGCTGTAATGCGGGGAGGATTCGCGGAGGATGACCGAGCTGGTGAAGGTCTCGTCGTTCTTCACGCCGACGATGGCCTGGCAGCCGCCTTTTTTGCGGTCGTCGGTGGGGCCGGAGAGCACGGTCGGGTAGCCGTCGGTGTCGGGTGCTTTCTCGAAGTACCCGGATGAGCTGTCTTTGTACTGGTAGGCGCTGGCGAGTCCGCCGCCGTTGGGGACGAATCCGATTCCGACGCTGCTGTTGTCCGGGCCGTACCAGCTGCAGATCGGTGCTCCGGCCCCGGCGTCGGTGGTGGTGCGGACCGACTCGATGACCTCCGCGGCTTGGGCCGGGGTGAAAAGAGAACAGGGTGCCTGCTCGTACTTGGCGACGTCGAGCGGGTTGGCTACCTGGGGAACATCGGGCGCGGCCGAAGACGTCGCCGGTGGCGCGCTCGGAGTCGACGGCGAGGGAGAACCCGGATTGGACGTGCAGGCGGCTAGGGCGAGGAGCAGGATCGCTGTCGCCGCGGCGCGGAGGCTGGTCTTCGTCACCGGGTCATCCTTGCTTGCTCATGCTGGTCGTATTGGCATGATCCTGCTTCTCGTACTTGCCGATGGCTTCTTTCAGTCTGTCGGCATAACCCTGCGCGTAGGTCTGCTGTTGCTGAAGACTCGTGAGGTAGGCGTCCGCATGCATATCCGCTGCCCGCTTCTGCAGGGAGCTGCCGTCGTCGCTGGCTGGCGGCGTTACCGCGCGCAACTGCCGACCTGACCTGATCATGCCATTCAGGCCGTCGGCGATGCTCTGCCATTCCGGTTGCAGAGTTTTCATCGCGTCGATGTCCATGTTGAACCCGCCACCCGCCGCCGCGGCGTTCACCTTGGCGTCCTCGGCCGCGCGCTGCTGGTAGACCCGCACGCCGTTGGAGTTCATCGCTTCGCCGAACTGCTTGTCCTGGCGGTCGCGTTTGGCCTGCTCCTCCGGGTCGACGTACCCCGCGCGCCCGTCTACCGGCTGGCTGCTGCTGGACGACTCCCCATTGCCCACGACGACGCTCCCCCTCGTTCCCGGCGGCACTGTCTCCGACTGCCGACGCTTTGACTGAGCTTAATCGGTCGAGGTTCCGCGCGTGGACAAAATCCCCCAAGCCGGGCAGTTGTCAGGAACCTGCCTTGAGGGTGGCCACGACCGCCTGTGCGGCCTTGAGCGCGACCGAGCACGGGTCGCCATAGGACGGGGACCTCGGGAGGAGCATGACTGAGCTGGTGAATGCCTCGTCAGCCTGCACGCCGACGGCTATTTGGCAGCCGCCTTGTCCTCGGTTGTCGAGGACGTTGGTGTAGGCCGCCGGGTAGCCGTCGATCTCGGGGGCCGGGTCGAAGTAGCCGGTGCTGCTCAGGTTTCGGCCGATGGCGGCGAGGCCGCCTTGCGCGGGGAGGAAGCCGATGGTCAGGGTGCTGTTTTTGCTGTCGTTCCAGATGCAGGCCGGGAGGATGGCACCGGTGGTCTTGCGGTTGCGGACGGCGTTGAAGACTTCCTCGGGCTGGGGGAGCAGGGCGCACGGGTCCTGTTCGTATTTCCGCACGTTGAGCGGTGGCGGACCCTGCGACACCTCGGGCGGCGCGGAGGATGGCGTGGAGGATTCCGTCGCTGGGGCGGGCGCGGCCGAGCAACCAGCCAAAAGCAGCATTCCGCCGAGCACGGCCACGAAAGACAGCTTCATCACGGAACGTATCTTTCCCGAACCCCCATCCGCCCCGCCCGCTCCCCGGTCTCCTTCGGACCAGAGCTATCCTGGGAAATCGTGCTGGTATTGGCGATCGACACGGCTACTCCGGCGGTGACGGCGGGCATCGTCGCCCTCGACGAGGCTGAGCTCGTCACTCGGGCGGACCGCGTCACGGTGGATCCGAGGGCGCACGGCGAGCTGATCGCCCCGCACGCGCTGGCTGCCGCGGAGGAGGCCGGGGTCACGCTCCGCGAGCTCGACGCGATCGTGTGCGGCGTCGGGCCGGGCCCCTTCACCGGGCTGCGCGCGGGCATGGCCACGGCGGCCGCGTACGCGCACGCGCTCGGCATTCCGGCGTATCCGGTGTGCAGTCTCGACGCGATCGCTGCGGACGTGGTGCGCACGGAGAAGCCCTTCCTCGTCTTCACGGACGCGCGGCGTCGCGAGGTCTACTGGGCTGCGTACGACGCTTCGGGCGCGCGCACTGACGGTCCGCACGTACAGCGGCCTGCGGACATCGAAACGGACACTCGCGTCGCAGCGGGCGACGGGGCGTTGCAGTACGCGGCGGCGGTGGGTGTGGTGCCGATCGAGCCGCGGTTTCCTTCGCCGGCTGGGTTGGTGCGCGTGGCGCGTACGGCGCTTCTTGAGCGCGCGGAGCCGGAGCCGTTGACGCCGCTTTACCTGCGTCGTCCGGACGCTGTCGAGCCCGCGGCGCGCAAGAGGGTGACCGCGCTGTGAAGCTCGACCAGTTGCGCCGCGCTGACGTCGCGAGGTGCGCGGAGATCGAGAAGATCCTCTTTCCCGGCGACGACCCGTGGAGTGCGCGCGCGTTTCATTCCGAGCTTGACCAGGGGCATTACTACCTGGCGGCGCGGTCGGACGACGGGGAGACCCTGCTGGGATACGCGGGGCTCGCGGTGGTCGGGCGGCGTGGTGACTACGAAGCGAACGTCCACACGATCGGCGTCGTGCCGGAGGCGCAGGGGCAGGGCATCGGCAAAGCGCTGCTGCGAGCTTTGCTGACCCGCGCCGACGAGCTGCACGCCGCTGTCTTCCTCGAAGTGCGCACGGACAACGACCCGGCCGTGACGCTGTACGAGGCACACGGTTTCCAGAAACTCGGCATCCGGAAGCGCTACTACCAGCCTTCCGGCGCCGACGCGTTCACCATGGCCCGCCCCGCGCAGGCCCCGGCACGAGACGAGGTGGCCGGCTGATGGCGCGCGTCATCATGGGCATCGAGAGCTCCTGCGACGAGACCGGAGTCGGCCTCGTCCGGCTGCGCGACGACGGCACGGTGGAGCTGCTCGCCGACGAGGTCGCGTCCAGTGTGGACCAGCACGCTCGCTTCGGCGGCGTCGTGCCGGAGGTCGCCAGCCGCGCGCACCTCGAGGCGATGGTGCCGACGGCGGAGCGGGCGTTCGCCACTGCCGGGCTGAAACTGTCCGATGTGGACGCGATCGCGGTGACGGCCGGGCCCGGGCTCGCGGGCGCGTTGCTGGTGGGGGTTTCGGCGGCGAAAGCCTATGCGACGGCGCTGGATGTGCCGCTGTACGGCGTGAATCACCTCGCTGGGCACATCGCGGTGGACACGTTGCAGCACGGGCCGTTGCCGACGCCGGTGCTGGCGTTGCTGGTTTCCGGCGGGCACACGCAGCTGTTGCGAGTGGACGACATCGCGTCAAGCATCACCGAGCTTGGGTCCACTGTGGACGATGCGGCGGGCGAGGCGTACGACAAGGTCGCGCGCGTACTCGACCTGCCGTATCCGGGCGGGCCGCCGATCGACAAGGCGGCCAAGCAGGGAAACCCGAAGGCGATCGCGTTCCCGCGCGGGATGACCGGTCCGCGCGACGCAAAGTTTGACTTTTCCTTCTCTGGCTTGAAAACGGCTGTGGCGCGCTGGGTGGAGAACGCCGAGCGCGCTGGCGACGCCGTGCCGGTGAACGACGTCGCGGCGTCCTTTCAGGAGGCGGTCGCGGACGTCCTCACCGCGAAGGCGATCCGTGCCGCGCGCGAACAAAACATCGGCACCTTGGTGATTTCCGGTGGTGTAGCGGCGAATTCGCGGCTTTCGGAGCTGGCGGCGGAGCGCTGCGCGGAGGCGGGGATCGAGCTGCGCGTGCCGCGGCCGCGGTTGTGCACGGACAACGGCGCGATGATCGCGGCGCTGGGTGCGCACGTGGTGGCGGCAGGCCGGGCGGTGGCGCCGTTGGACTTCTCGGCGAACCCGGGCCTGCCGGTCAACATTGTGTCCCTTTAGGACTCACGAGAGCCGCGGCATCAAGGGATACCCCCAGCAGTGCCTCGATCGCCGAAGCCGACCGCGCTGCCGCGGAGCCGTTTCCATAGGGATTCGCTGACGCGGCAGCGCTGATCTCGCCGCGAAGGATGCGCGCGGCGGTATCGGTGATCAGCTCGGTATCGGTGCCGACCAGCCAAGCGCAACCGGCTTCTACCGCCTCCGGGCGTTCCGTCGTGTCGCGCAGCACCAGCACCGGCGTACCGAACGTCGGCGCTTCCTCTTGGATACCACCGGAATCCGTCAGCACGAGCGACGCCAACCGCAGCGCGCGCACGAGATCCGGATACTCCAACGGCTCGGTGACGGTCACCCGCGCGACTCCGCCCAGCACTTCCTCGACCTGCTCCCGCACGGCCGGATTCGGATGCACCGGGAACAGCACCTGCACGAGCGGATGAGCGTCGACGATCTGTCGCACCGCCGTCAGCGTCCGAGCCAACGGCTCGCCCCAAGACTCGCGACGGTGCGACGTGACCAGCACCAACTGCTCGCCAGCTTCAGCGATTCCCATCTCCAGCAAGGCAAGCGCCGGATCGCGGGCGGGCAAATCGCGCGCGGCCACCGCCAGTACGGCGTCGACGACAGTGTTGCCAGTAGGCGTGATCCGCTCCGCCGGCACGCCCTCGGCCAGCAACGCCGCGCCCGCAGCCGCGGTCGGAACCAGGTGCAGTGCCGCGATCCGCGAGATCATCTGCCGCGTTCCCTCCTCGGGGAACGGCGACGCCAGGTCGTGCGTGCGCAGCCCGGCTTCGAGGTGCACCACCGGGATCCCGAGCCAGAACGCGGCGAGCGCGCCGGCCAGCCCGGTGGTGGTGTCGCCTTGCACGACGACCGCCGACGGCTGGTACCGGCGCAGCGCGGCGTCGAGCGCGGGCAGCAGGCCGGACACCAGTTCCGCCTGCGTGCCGGACACTCGCGGCGGCACGTCGAGCCACGCGTCGATCGCCACCTCGAACGGGGCCAGCGCCTGTTCGACCATGCCCTGGTGCTGTCCGCTGTGCACCACGAGCGGCCGCAGCCCTGGACGGGCGTCCAAGGCCAGCGCGAGCGGCGCGAGTTTCACCGCCTCCGGCCGCGTCCCGGCCAGCAGCATCACGTCCAACGTTTTCACCCTTTCGAGTGTCCCGGAAAACCGGGCTGCCGGCGGGATCACGCCGGCAGCCCGGATTCTTCAGCCGTCCAGGCGGGAGAACCGCCGATTCCGGCGGCGGACGGCGATCAGCGCGGCGATCCCGAGGATCACCAGCGCGATGCCGACCGCGAGCCACCAGCCGACGTCGGCGCCGGTGGCGGCGAGGGTGCCCACCCCGCCACCGGCGACGCCGACCCCGGCACCAGGCATCTTGTACATCGATCCATCACCTCACCGGTCAGGCGGCCGAACGACGGCGGGTGAAGCGCAGGCCGACCGGCACCGCGACGGCGGCGAGCACGCCGAAGCCGATCCACATGCCTGCTCCCGAGGCGAGCGGCATCGGCGGAGCGGCCGGGCCGCAGGTCGCCGACGACAGGATCACGTCGCCCGAACCGAGCGCGCCCAGCGCGTCGCCGCCGAGCAGCTTGAGGTGCAGGGCGTTGACGGTGAGGCTGCCGTCCGGGTTCTTGATCTGCTCGTTCAGGATCAGCGTCGCCACGTGCAGCGGGCCGACCTGGACCTTCAGCTCGGTGTTCGCCGCCGGGGTGGCGTCGACCTTGCCGAGGCTGCCGAGGTTCGCGCCGACCAGCGTGGTGCTGCCCTTGACGCCTTCCTGAGTCGCGGTGCAGACGGCTTCGACCGCCTTCGCGCCGACGTTGCCGACAGCGGCCTTGAGCAGCGGCAGGCCGACGTCGGCGGTGGACGCCTTCGCCGTGACCGCGCCGGAGTTGTCGTCGCGCACGGCGGACGTGTTGATCACGCCGGTGGTGAGCACGCCGGGCACGTTCGCGGAGACCGCGGTGTTTTCCGTCGGGCCGTTGGTGTTCGCGGCCGCGAGCGGGCCGAGGTGCACCGCGGGCTGGCCGAGCAGCGTCACGTTGACGTTGACGCCGTAGGCCGACCCGTCGCCGGGAGCGGCGCTGGCCGGAGCGGCTCCGGCCAGGGCGATGCTCGCCACGACAACGGCGAGCATGCCGCCTCGTCGCACGAGGTGTCTCTTCACTGGTCCTCCGAATTTTCTCAGGGCGAGCCGCCGCGCGGACTAAACCCGCTGAGCAAGAGTCGGCACGCGGATCGGTTATCGGCGGACGTTTCCGAAATGGCACAGCTTTTTCGGTGGATCACCACATCGGGTGATACGAATTCGACTTTTTCCCAGGTTGCGCGAAGTATCACTCGAACGGACTAGCAAGCTTGAGTAAGAATATGCCGAAAGCTGCTCGGGTATCCCCGGATAGGGGCTGCCCGGGGAAGGGCGGGAACTGTCGCGGACACGACCGTGGCCGGTTCCGCCCCGGTTCCGCTGGGTTTCTTCTCGAGAGGGTCGTCGTGACAGCAGTCAACGCGCCGATGTCTGGCGCATCCCGGTTTCCGCTGCGTATGGCGGTGTTCGGGGTGCTCGCCGCGGGGGTCGTGCTGGTGCTCGTGGAGCGCGGGTACCGCGAGCTGGAAGTGCAACTGGCCGGTGCCATCCTCCGGGTTGTCACCTCATCGGGGGTCTATGTGGCCGGAAACCGGGAATCGGTCTACTTCGGGTTGTCCGGCGATACTCCATTCGGGTTGCGGATGACTCCGGAATGCTCGTCGGTATTCCTTCTTCTGCCGTTGCTATTAGTAACCGCCGCACTTCTGTGGTTCCGGCCACAGAATGCCCGCAGGCTCTTTTTCTCGCTGGGAATTTCCGCGATCGCGGTGATTTTGGTTAATCAGTTACGGATCCTTACCATCGTCGGGCTGGTCAACGGGCTCGGCACCGACGAGGGCTACTACTGGGGCCACACCCTGCTCGGCTCGCTGGTCAGCGTCATCGGCGGCGCGATCTCGCTGGTGCTCTTCGTCTGGCTGGCGACGCGGAAGACGAAGGCCGAGAAGCAGGCCGCGGCGTGAGCGACTCCGGCCTGAAGATCCTGCTGTCGGTCACACAGGCGTTCGCGCTCACCATGAGCGTCGCGTTCCTCGTGTACGTCGTGGTGATCGTCGTGCCGTACCTGCGCCGCAAGCCCGCTCCGGTCGGCGATCCGGCCGACTTCTCCTGGCACTTCTTGGTCCCCTGCCGCGACGAGGAGGTGGTGATCCGCGAGACGGTGAAGTACCTGCGCAGCACCTTCCGCCGCGCGCACGTGTGGGTCGTGGACGACGACTCCGACGACCGAACCGCGCGCGTCGTGCGCTCGGTGTGGCGGCGAAACGGCGGCTACGACGCGAATCTGCACCTCGTCGCCCGCCAGCGCCCGGAAGCGCGCACTGGCAAGGGAGACGCGCTCAACGCCGCTTACCGCGAGCTGGACGAGTGGCTCGGCCCGGACGCGGATCGCGACCGTGTGGTGGTCGTGGTGGTCGACGCGGACGGCCGTCCCGCGCCCAACTGTCTCGAAGTGTGCGCGGCGGACCACTTGTTCGGCGACGAAACCGTCGGTGCCGTGCAGCTCGACGTGCGGATGAGCAACTTCCGCAGCCGCCCGCCCGGCCGCACGTGGTTCTCCCGCGCGTTCGGGCTCAAGCTCGCCCAGCTGCAGGACTTGGAGTTCCGTACCGCGATCGCGGCGATCCAGACGTCGCGCGGCTTCACCGGCACGATCTCCATGGGCGGCAACGGACAGTTCACCCGGCTGTCCGCATTGGACTCGATCGCCGGCGAAGAACTGGCCCCGTGGCGCGGTTCGCTGCTGGAGGATTTCGAACTCGGCGTGCACCTGCTCACCGCGGGCTGGCGCACCGGGTTCACGCCGGATTCGCATGTGGCGCAAGAAGGTCTGTACAGCCTCCGCCGATTCCTGGTGCAGCGCACACGCTGGGGCCAGGGGACCATGCAGTGCATGCGGTACCTGCGCCGGATCTGGGACTCGCCGCACGTGTCCACTTTGGGCGCCGCGGAGATGATGTACTACCTGGCGCAGCCGTGGATGCAGCTGCTCGGCTCGCTGCTGTACCCGGTGCCGTTCATCCTGCTTCTCGTGAGCACCGCGGGCGATCCCGGTCAGGTGTGGACGTGGTTCACCGGCGGCGCGTGGATCCTGTTCGCGATCTACGGTTCGTTCGGGCTGCTGCCGTTCGTCGTGTGGGGCCCGATCTACCAGATGAAATGCTTGCGCAGCAAGAACATCTTCCGCGGCATCGGCATGGGCCTGCTGTACGCGGGCTACATCTACACCTTCTACATCACGTCGTGGCGCGCGCTGTTCCGGCTGGTGCGCGGCCGCAACGGCTGGGCCAAAACTCGGCGCAACACCGAGGCCAGCGCCGGCGTGAAGGTGGCCCTGGACGCGTGAATGCCCGGGCCGCGCGCGGTCGGCCCGGGCATTCGACGAGTTGCGGTCAGGACGCCGGTTCGAGGTCGACGTCGTCGCGGCTGACGTACGCCACGCGGTGGCCGAGCTGGATTTCCACGTACCGCGACTTGCCCTTCACGACCTTGTTGGTCGCGACGTCGAAGGACGCCGAGTAGTACTCCGAGCCGGTCAGCCCGCCGACCGAGTACTTCTGGCCCGCGCCGAATTGGTACGGCAGCGGCTTGAGCTCCTGCACCGGAATGTCCTTCGGATACGCCCCGGCCTCCGGGTACGCGCTCCCGTAGACCGGCACGGTCGCCTTGCCCTCCTTGGGAGTCGCGACGAATCCGTCGGCCGGGTACGCGGTGGGCGCGTCGCCCGGGTTGCGGAACCAGCCCTTCTGGCCGAGGTACCAGATCGCGGTCCAGTCGTCCTTGGTGTCCGCGACGGCGTACTTCTGGCCGGTGGCCGCGCGGCTGCCGATGTCCGCGACGTCCATTGTGGACGGATTCGGCCCGTGCATGCCCACGTCGGACAGCAGCGGCGCGGATTCGCTCGGCTCGGTGTGCAGCACGACGGAACCCGAACTCCGCTCGGGGCAAGGGTTTCCGGACCCGATCTTGTCGCAGCCGGTGAACACCGGACGGTTGGCGGAGTACTCCGGCGCGATCATCACCAGGCTGGAATCCGGCGCGCCCTCGTGCTCCAGCGGGGCGCCGAGCAGGTCGAAGTAGTGCGCCCAATCCCAGTACGGACCCGGATCCCAGTGCATGCTCTTGATCTTGTCCGCGTTCGGGCCGGGCACGTTGTCGTGGCCGAGGATGTGCGCGCGGTCCAGCGGAACGCCGAAGCGGTGCGCGAGGTAGCGCACGAGCTTCGCGGACTGGCGGTACATCGCTTCGGTGAACCAGGTGCCCTGCGCGGCGAAGCCCTCGTGCTCGACGCCGAGGGATTTCGCGTTCAGGTACCAGTTCCCGGCGTGCCAGCCGACGTCCTTGGTCGGCACGTGCTGGGCGACCTGGCCGTCCGAGGAACGGACCGTGTAGTGCCACGCGGTCTGGCCCGGGGTCTGCGCCTGCTTCATCACCGAGTCCCAGGTGCCCTCGGTGTCGTGGATGACGATGTAGTCGATCTTCTGGTCGCGCGGGCGATCGGCCTGGTCGTAGTTGCCGTAGCTGTCGCCGATCTTCTGGAACGGCGCGGGCACCGACTCGCAGGACATCGACCGCGGGCAGTCGGTGGCCGGCGGCTGTCCGGCGCGCAGGCCGAGGCGGTCTGCCTGGGCACGGTCCGGGGTGACGCCGGACGCCGCGGCGAGCTTGACGGCCTGGCCGTCGTCGGTCGTACGCGCGATGCCGCTGCTGATGGTGGCGAAGACTTCGTCGGCGAAGGTGCGCGCGCCGGTGACGTCTTCGGAGCCGCTGTACCGCGCGACGGCTCCGTACCAGTCCTTCGCATTGTCGCTCTTGACGCCGAGCTCTCGCTGGTACTGGGCCAACAGTGCCGCTCCGCCGCGAATGTTCGCTTCGGCGTCCGTACGGAGCTTCGCGGCGTCGGTGTGAAGCAGTTCGGCGGCCTTGTCGATGGTCTGGCTGCCGGGCGGGGGAGCCGAGGGCTTGAGCGCCTTCAGTCGCAGGGTCGGACGCGAGTCGTCGCCGCGGGGGTCTTCGTCGGGGTTGTCGAACTCGCTGGTGCGCAGGCCGGTGGTGCGGACGTCAGTGAGGTGCATCGGTCCGTAGCCGGCGGCGGTGCTGGGAGCGCCGGAGTGGGTGTCCCAGCGGGATTCGAGGTAGGAGACGCCGAGCAGGACGTTCAGCGGGACGCCGAATTCGCGAGCGGCGTCGGCGAAGGCGCGCTGACGGGCGTCGTTGGCCGGTTGGGCGGAGGCCGGGACGGTGACCGCGATCGCGGCGAGTGCCAGCAGCCCGGTGGTCGCGGCGGCCAGGCGCCACGGGAGTGATCGGGGCATAGGAGGACTCCAGGAGTGAGATGCCTGTCTGTGCGGATCCAACCAGTCACCGGGGGAGTTGGTGGGGTTTATCCGCCGGATGGGGCCGAACGGGCACGCGGCGGCGCCCCGGGAGCCTGGGCCTGCGGACGAGGCGGGTGTGCGCAGCTCATCGCCGCGCCCGGCCGGGGGTGCGGAATCCGCCTGGAACAAAGCCGCCGGTCAGCGGCTTCCGTCCCGAGTTCCGGCTCGTGAGCGGACCCTCCTTGCGAAGCTGGCACTCACGTGGCTAGAGTGCTAAATGAACGGCCCGGACACGCCCCGGCACCCGCGACGGCGGGGGTGGTATGAGCCGTAACCAGTCATCATGCCGACGCTTTCGACGACCGTGGAGGTCAACCCGGTGAGCGTGAACATCAAGCCGCTCGAGGACAAGATCGTTGTCCAGACGAGCGAGGCCGAGGAGACGACCGCTTCCGGCCTCGTCATCCCCGACACCGCCAAGGAGAAGCCCCAGGAGGGCAAGGTTCTGGCCGTTGGCCCGGGCCGCATCGACGACAAGGGCAACCGCGTTCCGCTGGACGTGGCTGTCGGCGACGTCGTCATCTACTCCAAGTACGGCGGCACCGAGGTCAAGTACAACGGCGAGGACTACCTGATCCTCTCCGCCCGCGACGTGCTGGCCGTCATCAACTGACGCGTCACTCGCAGCGCAAGGACGCCCCGGGCCCCGCTCATGCCGGGGTGCGGGGCGTTTTGCGTCGCACGACAACCGAAAGGTAAGCGGAAAGCGTTATGCCCAAGCAGATCAGTTTCGACGAGGACGCTCGTCGCGCGCTCGAGCGCGGGGTGAACAAGCTCGCCGACGCGGTCAAGGTCACCCTCGGCCCGCGCGGTCGCCACGTCGTCCTCGACAAGAAGTTCGGCGGCCCGACGATCACCCTCGACGGCGTCACCGTCGCTCGCGAGATCGAGCTCGACGACCCGTTCGAGAACCTCGGCGCGCAGCTCGCCAAGAGCGTCGCCACCAAGACCAACGACGTCGCCGGCGACGGCACCACCACCGCCACGGTGCTGGCCCAGTCGCTGGTCAAGCACGGCCTGCGCAACGTCGCCGCCGGCGCCAACCCGACCTCGGTCGGCAAGGGCATCGAGGCGGCCGCGGACAAGGTCATCGAGGTCCTCAAGGCCAAGGCCACCCCGGTCAAGGGCCGCGACAACATCGCCCAGGTCGGCACCGTCACCTCGCGTGACGCGGCGATCGGCGCGCTGCTCGGCGAGGCCGTCGAGCGCGTGGGCGAGGACGGCGTGATCACCATCGAGGAGTCGTCCACGCTGGCGACCGAGCTCGTGATCACCGAGGGCGTCCAGTTCGACAAGGGCTTCCTGTCGGCGCACTTCGCGACCAACCCGGAGGACCAGAAGGCGACCCTCGAGGACGCCTACATCCTGCTGCACCGCGAGAAGATCTCGGCGCTGGCCGACCTGCTCCCGGTGCTGGAGAAGGTCGTCGAGGCGAAGAAGCCGCTGCTGATCATCGCCGAGGACGTCGACGGCGAGGCGCTGTCCACCCTCGTGGTGAACTCGCTGCGCAAGACGATCACCGCGGTCGCGGTCAAGGCCCCGTTCTTCGGCGACCGCCGCAAGGCGTTCCTGGACGACCTGGCCGTCGTGACCGGCGGCGAGGTCATCTCCGCGGAGATCGGCCGCAAGCTGTCCGAGGTCGACCTCGGCTCGCTGGGCAAGGCCCGCCGGGTCGTCGTCACCAAGGACGACACGACGATCGTCGACGGCGCGGGGACGAAGGACGACATCGCCGCCCGGACCGCGCAGATCCGCAAGGAGATCGAGACCACCGACTCCGACTGGGACCGCGAAAAGCTGCAGGAGCGGCTCGCGAAGCTCGGCGGCGGCGTGGCCGTGATCAAGGTCGGCGCGGCCACCGAGACCGAGCTGAACGAGCGCAAGCACCGCATCGAGGACGCCGTGGCTTCCACCAAGGCGGCCGTCGAAGAGGGCATCCTGCCCGGCGGTGGTTCGGCGCTGGTGCACGCGGTCAAGGAGCTTGAGGGCAACCTCGGCCTGACCGGTGACGAGGCGACCGGTGTCGCGATCGTCCGCGACGCGCTCACCGCCCCGCTGCACTGGATCGCGACGAACGCGGGCCACGAGGGCGCGGTCATCGTGAACAAGGTCAAGGAACAGACCTGGGGCCAGGGCTTCAACGCGGCCACCGGCGAACTGACCGACCTGATCGCGGGCGGCATCGTCGACCCGGTCAAGGTGACCCGCTCGGCCGTCGCGAACGCGGCGTCCATCGCCCGGCTGGTGCTCACCACGGAAAGCTCCGTGGTCGAGAAGCCGGTCGAGGAGGAGCCGGACGCCGGACACGGCCACGGCCACTCGCACTGATGTAGTTCCGGCTGCGTCTTTGGGCGGGGCGGTGCTTCCCTTTGGGGGAGTGCCGCCCCGCTTTTTGTTGCGGTGCTTTGGAAACGGGAAGCTGCGGCGTTGGTGACGGGCTTCGAGACCTGGCGGTGGCGCTTGGGCTGGATTCGCTGTGGATGCCTTGGGGTGAAAGCCGCGGTCCGGAAACCGCGGCCTCCCAACAAGACGATCAGGCAGTGAACCCGCCATCCACCGTGATCGAAGTCCCCGTCAGATACCGCCCGTCCGGCCCCGCCAGGTACGACACCGCGGCCGCGATGTCCGCCGGATTTCCGTAGTGCCCCAACGCGATATGCGCCAGCTGGTCACCGGAATGCGGCCCGTCCGCCGGGTTCATCTCGGTGTCCGTCGAGCCCGGGTGGACCACCATCGCCGTGATTCCGCGGGGTCCCAGGTCTCGCGCCAGGCCCTTGGTCATCCCGACCACGGCCGACTTGCTCGCCGCGTACAGGCTCATTCCGACGAACGGCATGCGCTCGGCCAGGTCGCTGCCGATCGTCACGATCCGGCCGCCCCGCGCCATGTGCCGCACTGCTGCCCCGGCCGCCACCAGCGGGGCCTTTACGTGGATCGCCAGCGTGCGGTCGATCGCCTCCGGCGTCAGTTCGTCGACCGGCGCCACCTCGAACACTCCGGCGTTGTTCACCAGCACGTCCAGTCCGCCCAGGTCAGCCGCGGTCCGGTCGACCGCGCTGGTCACGGCGTCGGAGTCGGTGGCGTTCGCCTGCAGCGCAAGACCGCGCCGGCCGAGTTTTTCGATGGACGCGACCACGTCCGCCGCCCGGTCCGCGGCGCGTTCGTAGGTGATCGCGACGTCCGCGCCGTCCTCGGCCAGCCGGAGTGCGATCGCCGCGCCGATCCCGCGGCTTCCGCCGGTGACCAGTGCGACCTTGCCGTCCAGGGTGCCCATGCCCCCACCTCTTTCTGTAGTGATAGCTAAATAAATAGCCGCGTACGATGGGCGAGGTCAAGGATTCTGTATCGCTCGCTAAAGAAGGTGGTCCATGTCACCCCGCGGCCGCCCGCGCGCGTTCGACCGCGAGCAGGCGCTCACGCAGGCCATGTTGGTGTTCTGGGAGCGCGGTTACGACGGCGCGTCGCTCGCGGAGCTGACTGAGGCGATGGGGATCAAGCCGCCGAGCCTGTACGCGGCCTTCGGGGACAAGGAGTCACTGTTCCGCGAAGCAGTCGAGCACTACCAATCCGCGCACGGGCGGCACACGATGCGCGCGCTGACCGAAGAGCCGACAGCGCGCGCGGCGGTCGAAGCGATGCTTCGCAACAACGCTTGCGCGTATGTGGAACCCGGACACCCCAAGGGATGCATGGTCGTTCTCGCGGCCACCAACTGCACGCCGGCTAACGCGTCCGTGTGGGAGTTTCTCGCTGCTTCGCGCGACAACGTGCGACGCGCGCTTCGCGAGCGCCTTCGTCGCGGAGTGGAAGAAGGCGAACTCGCGGCCACTGTGGACATTGACGCGCTCGGCGCGCTGTACGCGACTGTCTTTTACGGACTGACCATGCAGGCGCGCGACGGCGTCAGCCTTGACTCGATGATGACCGTGATCGACCTGGCACTGTCGATGTGGCCCGGAAACGGCGGAGGGGCGGCGTCCACTGTGGACACCGCCCCTTCCGCGCCGTGAGAAAAGTCAGATGTGCGCCATGGTCAACGCGCGTTTGTCCTGTTTGATGATGTGGTCTCGTTCCGATTCGGACAGCCCGCCCCAGATGCCGTAGGGCTCGTGCACGGCGAGCGCGTGCTTGCGGCACATCTCCAGCACCGGGCACGACAGGCAGATCGCCTTGGCCCTGGCCTCGCGCCGCGCCCTCGCCGGTCCCCGCTCTCCGTCCGGGTGGAAGAAGGATCCGCTGTCCATCCCCCGGCACGACCCCTCCAGCTGCCAGTCCCACATGTCTGCGTTGGGGCCGGGGAGCCTGCGCGTGTCTGCCATCCTGACCGCCTCCGTCATCCGGTCGATGCCATTAGCTGCTCTGCTGTGGTGCCGATACTCCATTCGGTGCAACGGCGGTAACGTTAGAAGCGCGCCAATAGTTGTTCAATAGATCGGCGGCGATTCAGCCGTTAGGCATCCCCCAGATGTGTGAGCTGGGCTTTTGGCTCGGGTTGCCGTTACTGCGAGCTGGCTGGATATTGACCGGGTGGGATCCGGATCAGGCGATGGAGAACCCACCCTGCCGGTGGCCTCGGTCGCCCGCCGGCTCGGTGTCGCGCCGTCCACCCTGCGTACTTGGGACCGGCGCTACGGCCTCGGTCCCAGTCGCCACACCGACGGCAGACATCGCCGCTACGGCAGCTCCGACATCGGCCGTCTCGAACTTATGCAGCGCGCGCTCCTTCGCGGCGCTTCAACGGCGGAGGCCGCGCAGTACGCGTTAGAGCAGATGCCGCGCGCGGACTTCGTGCCAGCGCCTGCGGAGCCCGCTGAAGCGACGGAGGCGAAGTCTGCGGCTGACGACGTCGAAGTCCCTTCGCGACTCGCGCGCCGACTGAGCACTGCGGCGTTGGCAATGGACGTCGGCGCGGTGCAGCGAATGCTCGTTGACGCCATCTGCGAGCTAGGCGTGCTTCAGGCGTGGACTGGCGTGATTGACCCAGTCCTCACCGCGCTCGGCGCGCGATGGCGAGGCGTGCACGCGGGCGCTGAAGTGGAGTACCTGCTTGCCGAGTGCGTGTACGCGGCGCTGGTGCGGGCGACGCCGGTCCTCGACGAGCCTCGCAACCAACGGCCGGTCCTTCTCGCGTGCGTGCCCGACGAACGGGACAACATGCCGGTGTACGCGCTCGCGGCCGCTCTCGCAGGACGTCGGATCGGCGCGCAGCTCTTCGGCCTCGCGCTGCCACAAGAAGTGCTGGCAGTCGCGGTAAGGCGGAGCGCGCCCGCCGCGGTGGTGCTGTGGGCGAATCGGGCGAACGCGGACCCTCGGCTCTTCGCGCGCGTGTCTCGCGGACGGCAGCGGACGCGCCTGTTCGCTTGCGGCCCCGGCTGGGATCCGGCGTTGCTGCCGCCGAAGGTCGAGCTGCTCGCGGATCTTCCCGCGGCGGCCGACCGCGTGGAGCACGTTCTTGTCGGTGCTCCACGCTAGAAAGGTGAGGTGGACGAAGAAGCGCTGACGGCCCTCGCGTTCGGCTCGGACGCCGGGCCGGCGGACTCGATACCTCGCGACGGCACGCCAAGGCAACGCCTCCTGGCGGCGATCGTGCTGGGCGCCCGCGGCCAATACGCGGCGGCCGCGGCCTTGCTCGGCCCGCTCCGGCGCGGCCGGGATCCACTGACTGCCTCACTGGCGGCGACCACGCTCGCGTCGCACCGACGGCAACTGGGCGGACACCTGGCGGCGCGGAAGCTGGACGGGGAGGCGCTGCTGGCAGTCGGGCTGCGCGGAATGGGAGAGCGAGGGGCTGGCGACGCCCCGGGACTGGCAGGCGGCTTGGCAGCTACTGACTCCCCAACACCGTCCCCGCTGCCCGCCACCGCGAGCTCCAACGCTTCATCCGCGAGCCGAGACAGCCCCGACAGCGCCCCCTCCGAAGATCCCAACGGCCTGGACCGCCAAGGCGCGAGAGCCGACGCCCTCCTGGGACTGGCCGCCGACAACCTCGCCCTCGGCCGCATCTCCGCCGCCCGCCGGCTGGCCGTCCGGGCGGCCCAGGCGGACCGTCGCTGGCGGGCGACTGTCCGGGGCGGCTGGGTGGGCGCGGAGGTCGAACTCGCCGACGGACAACCCGAAGCAGCCGTCGCCCCGGCCCGCCTCGCCTACGAGACCGCCGTCGCCCGTCACGCTCAGCGACACGTCGTGAAGTCCGGCATCGTCCTCGGCGTCGCCCTGCTCGCCGCCGGGCAAAGCGGTGCCCGGGAACTCATCCGTACCGCGGTCGCCGACGGCGAAAAATATGAACTCGATTCACTTAATTGGGTGGCTACTCGCGTCGCCGCTGATCTGGAGCCCGACCGGGCCGAGGAGTATCGATTCAGGAGTCGCCAGGTGTTGCACGCAGTGTTACGGCACGCGGATCCTTGCGTGATGCGCATCGCACACGAATCGCCGTGGGTGCCCGTCGGACCCGGGTAGGCCTGCGGGAACGGGCGTTCCGGCATCCGGGCTAAGAAACTTCAAAAAAAGCCACCGGATCGTGTCAAGGTTCGGACTAAAGCGTCCGATAGGGGAAGTGGAATGTCACCCGGCTGCAGGAAGGAAACCCCGTGACGACGGTCTTGATCTGCGACGACCGACGCAGTGTCCGCGAAGGGCTCACCCGTGTGATGTCCGCGGTGCCTGGGGTCAGTCGCATCGACTGCGTAGCGCACGGTGACGAGCTGCTGGCCCGGTACACCCGTCAGCCGGTCGACGTCGTGCTGGTCGGGACGCAACGCGCGGTCCCGACAGGCGTCGAGGCAACCCGCCGGCTCGTCTCCGCGAACCCCCAGGCGAACGTCATCGTCTTCGGCGCCCCGGACGACGCGGGCAGCATCGCGGCCGCCATCGCCGGCGGAGCGCGTGGCTACCTGCGCTGGGACGCCTCGCGGCCCGAACTGGTCGCCGCGCTGGCGCACACCCTGGCCAGCACCTCGGTGCCAGCGCCGCGGCAGCCGTCCGACCCGGGCGTGCAGCTCACCGAGCGCGAGCTGCAGGTGCTGCGCGGCATGAGCCAGGGCAAGAGCAACGGCCAGATCGGCCGCGAGCTGTACCTCTCCGAGGACACGGTCAAGACGCACGCGCGGCGGCTGTTCCGCAAGCTCGGCGTCCGCGACCGCGCGCAGGCCGTGGCGCACGGCTTCCGCCGCGGTCTCGTGTCCTGACCGAGGCAGAGCAAGCCAGTACGGGACTTCCGATCCGATTCCCGCGGTGACGAACGGGCCAGGGCAGCCAAGCCCTGGCCCGTACCTGTTGTCCTGGCCCCTGCTCCGCGTGCCTCGCCCGCGTCCCCACCGCGTGACGGCACTGCCCCAGCCCGTCTGCCTGCGACAATCGCCGTCCGGCCGCGCCCGGCGCGCCGGTCACCACCTCTGGCGGTTGTCTGGTAGGACTCCGACGGTACGGTAGCTGTGACCGGCGCAGGACGGGGACGACCACGCGCCGGATTCTTTGCACGCCTACACGTAACGCTGGGACTGTTGTCTGCGATGGCCACTGTGGGGGATGGACTGGACGAGCCGGTCGCCGCCGCTGTCGAGGGAGACCCTCAGGCAGTGGAGCGGTTGCTGGCCGCCATTCGTCCCCTTGTGGTGCGGTATTGCCGCGCCAGGGTAGGCAGGCAGGAGCGTTCGTTCGCTTCGGCAGACGACGTTGCGCAGGAGGTGTGTCTCGCGGTGCTCACGGCATTGCCTTCGTACCGTGACCAGGGCCGCCCCTTTCTGGCGTTCGTCTACGGCATCGCCCAGCACAAGGTCGCCGACGCGCACCGCGCCGCGGCTCGCAACCGGGCGGAGCCGGTCGCCGAGATCCCCGACGAGATCGAGGGCGGCGTCGGCCCGGAGCAACGTGCTCTGCAGGGTGAGCTGAACGAGCGGATGGCGCAGTTGCTGCAGGTGCTGCCGGACAAACAGCGGGAAATCGTTGTTCTGCGGGTCGTGGTCGGACTGTCGGCGGAGGAGACGGCGGAAGCCGTCGGTTCCACGCCGGGCGCCGTCCGCGTCGCCCAGCACCGGGCGCTCGCCCGGCTGCGCAAGGTGCTTGCCGCCGAGGAGGTGATCTGAGTGACCGATCGCGAAGACCGGGACAGAGACCTGTCACCTTCCGCGCAGGCCAGCGGCCTGACCGGGTACGAAGCGGAAGCCGACGGCGACCTGACGGCCATCCAGGCCGACGACGCGCTGCTCGACGCGCTCGGCGGGACCGATCCGGCTGTCGCCGACGGGCTCGGGGACCAGGAACTGAACGCGCTGCTGCTCGCGTGGCGCCGCGACATCGACAGCGAGCCGCTCGCCGAACTGGTCGACGTCGACACCGCGGTCACCACGGTGAAGACCGCCACGCTGGCGCGCAAGTACCAGAGCCGCGGCCGTCGCCGCCGCTATCTCGTGCCGGTGGCCGCCGCGTGCGCCGCCGCCGCGATCGCCTTCACCGGCACCGGTCTCGCCGCGCGCGACGCGCAGCCCGGCGACACGCTGTGGGGCCTCACGAAGGTGCTCTACGCCGACCACGCCCGCTCCGTCGAGGCCGCCGCCGCGGCGAAGCTCGACCTGGAGAAGGCGAACCTGGCGCTGGCCGACAACCGGCTCGCGGACGCCCGGCGCGCGCTCGCCGACGCGCAGGCCGCGCTCACCCAGGTCACCGACGCGGACAACCGCAACCAGCTCCTGCAGCAGCACCGCGAACTGGCCGCTCAGCTCGGCCAGCCGACGGCCCCGCCCGCGGACCAGAAGCCGTCGACGCCGCCCGCCGTTCCGCCGGTGCACGACCCGGTCAGCAGCGCGGCGCAGCCGCCCGGCCAGTCGACGTCCCTGCCCGGCACCGGGGGCGGGCACACCAATCCGCCGCCGGTCACCTCGGCGACGCCGCTTCCGCCGGTGACGTCCACGCCGAGTTCGCCGCCGCCGTCGCCGAGCGCCACCCCGAACGATCCGGGCACGGGCAGCAGCCCGCGCAACGAGTCGTCGCAAGGGGTACAGGCGCCGAACGGCACCAGCGGTTCCTAGGTTTCACGAAGGTCCCGGCACGGACAGTGCCGGGACCTTTTTCGTTCACCGGTTTCAAGGGGGGAGGCGTGGTGCTGGTTTTCGGAGATCCCTACGAGACCTCCAGCGGGACAGTGCTGATCACGGTCACCCGGCAATGCCGTCGAGGCGGGCCGGGGCGTGCGGTCGGGCTGTACACGATCGACTCCGACGGCGTGACCTGGACGCCCGCGGTCGACGGGGGCCGGATCGCGCTGATCGGGGCGTGCACCGGCTTTGTGGCGGCGGCGCTCGCCACGCTGGCCGTGGTGCACCGTCCACCGTGGCCGAATCTGACCGAGCGGGCGATGATCGCGCTGGCGGAGAGTCCGAAGCACCGGCGTTGAGCGGGTTGTCCACAAGTCGACACAGCTGTGGGCAACTCCTGTGGACAACTTGTCCGCGCACACGAAGAAGGCCCTGGTGGCCAAACTCACCAGGGCCTTCTTTTCAAGCTTTCAAGGCTGTTCAGGACCGAAGAAGTCAGTACGCGCTTTCGTTCGCGGTGACCCCGTCCGCGAACCCGCGGCAGTAGTCCCAGCTCACGTAGTCCGTCGGGTTCGGGTCGAAAGCCGGCTCGTGCGGACGCATCCGGCCGTCGGACAGCAGCTGCTCCAGGCTCGCGCGCAGCAGCGTCCAGTCGTGATAGTGGGGTTCGTCGCACTCGCCGCAGTCGACCACGATGCCGCGGACCCCGCGAGGCTCCAGCAGAGCCTGGTACACGGCGAGGTCGGACAGGTCGGCCAGCAGCTCGGTGCGCTCGTCCGCGCTGATCGGCTCTTCCAGGTGGTCGTCGGGGTCGGGGATGGCCCGGGCCGGATCGTCCGGGTCGTCCGCGAACGGATCGGGGGGCAACACATCGTGCGGCACGGCCTGCACGCTACCCGCCAGGCCACCCACCCGGGCCAGTGCCCCGGCCCGGATATCATGAGGGGAAGGTCCGATCACCCTCGGCCCACGCCAGGCACCGCTGCCCGCGACTCCAGCCCGCTCCCGCCAGGAAGGCCCTTCGCCCCTCATGACCAGCGAAAGCATCACCCCCGCAGTGCCCAGCAAGTTCGCGATGCTCGGCTTGACCTTCGACGACGTGCTGCTGCTGCCCGCGGAATCGGACGTGGTGCCCAGCGCGGTGGACACGAGCACGCAGCTCACTCGCAACATCAAGCTCAACGTTCCGCTGGTCTCCGCCGCGATGGACACGGTCACCGAGGCGCGGATGGCGATCGCCATGGCCCGCCAGGGCGGGATCGGCGTGCTGCAGCGCAACCTCCCGATCGACGAACAGGCGGCGGCGGTCGAGGTCGTCAAGCGGTCCGAGGCGGGCATGGTCACCGACCCGGTCACCTGCGCCCCGGACGACACCCTCGCCGAGGTCGACGCGCTGTGCGCGCGGTTCCGGATCTCCGGCGTCCCGGTCACCGACGCCTCCGGCGCGCTCGTGGGCATCATCACCAACCGCGACATGCGGTTCGAGGTCGACCACACGCGCCTGGTGAGCGAGGTCATGACGCGGACGCCGCTGGTGACCGCGCAGGTCGGCGTCACCGCGGAAGCCGCGCTCGGGCTGCTGCGCAGGCACAAGATCGAGAAGCTGCCGATCGTCGACGGCGCGGGCAAGCTGCGCGGCCTGATCACGGTCAAGGACTTCGTGAAGACCGAGCAGTACCCGCGGGCTTCGAAGGACCCGGACGGCCGCCTCGTCGTCGGCGCCGCGGTCGGCGTAGGCCCGGACGGGCACAAGCGCGCGATGGCGCTGGCCGAGGCCGGCGTGGACGTGCTGATGGTCGACACGGCGCACGGACACTCGCGCGCGGTCATCGACGCGGTGCGGCTGCTGAAGAAGGAACTGGGCGAGACCGTCGACATCGTCGGCGGCAACGTCGCCACGCGGGCCGGCGCACAGGCGCTGGTCGACGCTGGCGCGGACGGAGTGAAGGTCGGCGTCGGGCCGGGCTCGATCTGCACCACGCGAGTCGTCGCGGGCGTCGGCGTGCCGCAGATCTCGGCGATCTACGAGGCGGACCTGGCTTGTCGTCCGGCGGGCGTCCCGGTGATCGGCGACGGCGGCATCCAGTACTCCGGCGACATCGCGAAGGCGATCGCAGCCGGTGCGTCCACCGTCATGCTGGGCAGCCTGCTCGCGGGCACCGCTGAGTCGCCGGGCGACCTGATCCTGGTGAACGGCAAGCAGTTCAAGGTCTACCGCGGCATGGGCTCGCTGGGTGCCATGCAGTCGCGCGGTGAGGCGAAGTCCTACTCCAAGGACCGTTACGCCCAGGACGACGTGCTCTCCGACGACAAGCTGGTGCCGGAAGGCATCGAAGGCCGGATCCCGTTCCGCGGGCCGCTGTCGAACGTGGTCCACCAGCTGACCGGCGGGCTGCGTTCGGGCATGGGCTTCACCGGGGCGCGCACGATCGCGGAACTGCAGGAGCGCCAGCTGGTCCGGATCACCGCGGCCGGGCTGAAGGAAAGCCACCCGCACGACATCACCATGACGGTCGAGGCTCCGAACTACACGACCCGCTGATCGACCCTGTTCGCCCGCTCCTTCCTCCCGCCACACTGGATCTCCAGGTGACGGCGAGGGGAGCGGGCGAATGCGGTTTTCCCGGAGGTTCGTGCTGACGGCGGCTGCCGCGATGGTGCTCGGAGGAGGGGCGGCTTCGGCGGCCGCGGCGGATTCGCCGGACAGCTCGCTGTGGAAGCGCACCGAGCTGTACTTCGGCACCGCCAAGCCCGGCGGCGGCGAAGTGACCGAGAAGGAGTTCGCGGACTTCTCGGCGAAGGACATCACGCCGCGGTTCCCGGACGGCTTCACCCAGCTCGAGGGCACCGGTCAATGGCGGTCCGGCGGCGGCGCGGTCGTCCGCGAGCATTCGATCGTGCTCGTGGTGCTGTATCCGCCGACGAACCAGCACGCGAACGCCGACCTCGAACAGATCCGCACCGACTACAAGCACCTGTTCGATCAGGAATCCGTGCTGCGGACCGATTCCACCGCACGCGTCTCGTTCTGAGCGCGGTTCCATCCGAGCAGCAGCAACGGCGTCGCCAGCATCAACGCGCCCGCCAGCCCGAGTGCGCCGCGCGTGCCGAGCCACGTCGCCACCACACCCCACACCAGCGTCAACCCGGCGGTGGTGGTGCCGTTGCTGATCCGCCACGCGGACAACATCCGGCTCACGTACCCGTCTTCAGTCTCTTCGAGCCGGTACGTCGCGAGGACGGTGCTGTACGCCGCCGCGCAGATGATCAGCCCGAACTCCACCGCCATCACCCAGAACAGCCCGCCGATCCCGGGCGGCACGAACGCCAGCAGCACGACCCAGCAGGTCCGCACCGCGCCGAGGATCGGCAGCAGGCGGACCCGGCCGTAGCGCGGCACCAGCCGGCGGGCGAGCCGGGAGCCGATCAGGCCGCCGAGGCACGGGACGCCGAACGCGAGCCCGTACTGCCAGGTCGGCAGGCCGAGTTCGCCGAGCAGCAGCACCGCCAGCACCGGCGAGGTGGCCATGATCAGGCCGTTGACCAGACAGGAGCTGAGGAAGAGCATCCGCAGCCGGACGTGCCGGAACACATACCGCCAGCCCTCGACGAGGTCGGTCGCGCGGAAGGCAGCGGGCCGGGGCGGTTGGGGCTCGCGGGTGCGGATCGTCGAGAGCGAGAGTGCGGAGAGCAAGTAGCTGATCGCGTCGAGGATCACAGTGGCGAGCGGGCCGAACAACCCGATCGCCGCGCCGCCCGCCGGCGGGCCGAGCGCGGTCGCGGTCCACAGTGTCGTCTCGAACCGGCCATTGGCGGTGAGCAGGTCTGGACCAGCCGCCAGTGACTTCAGATACGCGCCGCTCGCCGAGGTGAACGCGATGTTCGCCGCCGCCGCGATCACCGACACCGCCACGAGCTGGGCGAAGGTCAACAGGTCGAGCAGATACGCGGGCAGCAGCGTGAGCAGGGCGGCGAACCGGACGAGGTCCATGGCGATCAGCACTGGCCGTTTCCGCCGGAACTCCACCCACGGACCGAGCGGCAGCGCGGCCAGCGAACCCACTGCCAGCCCGGCTCCGGCCAGCAACGACACCTGCGCGGCACTGCTGTGCAGCACCCGTACCGCGATGATCGAGAAGGCGTCGAGGGCGAAGTAGGTGCCCGCGACGCTGACCGCGTACGCCAGCCACAGCCGGTGAAAGTCCTTGCCCAGCGCCAAATCCGTCCCCCTCGTTCAGCCGGGCAGCCAACCACCCGCCCGCGCCGGTGGCAAACAACCGCGCGCACAACCGGTGGTTGTCGCCACCGCAACGGTCCCCCGCGCGCAGGTCACCCGTGCCGACTCGCGACAATGGACCGCGAAGGCGTCAGGCGCGAGAAGGGACATCACGTGCGGGATCTGGTCGAGATCGGCATGGGCCGCACGGCGCGGCGGGCGTATGACCTCGATGACGTGGAGATCGTGCCGTCGCGGCGGACGCGGTCCTCGTCGGTGGTGTCCACTGCCTGGCAGATCGACGCGTACCGGTTCGACTTGCCGCTGGTCACCCACCCGACGGACGCGATCGTGTCGCCGGGGACCGCGGTGGCGGTCGGCGAGCTCGGCGGCCTCGGCGTGCTCAACGCCGAAGGGCTGTGGGCCCGGCACGCGAACGTCGAAGAAGCGATCTTCCGCCTCGTCCGCGCGGCCGAGGACAGCGAGGACCCGACCGCGGTCGTGCGCGAGCTGCAGGAGCTGCACTCCGCGCCGATCCGGCTCGACCTGCTGACCGAGGCGATCAAGACGGTCCGCGAATCCGGCGTGACGGTGGCCGCGCGGGTCAGCCCGCAGCACGCCGCCGAGCTGACCCCGGACCTGATCGCCGCCGGCGTCGAGATCCTGGTCGTGCAGGGCACGATCATCTCCGCCGAGCACGTGCAGCGCGACGCGGAACCGCTCAACCTCAAGGAGTTCATCGGCCGTCTCGACGTGCCGGTGATCGCCGGCGGCGTGAGCGACTACCGCACGGCGATGCACCTGATGCGCACCGGCGCGGCGGGCGTCATCGTCGGCCACGGCTACACCGAGGGCGTCACCAGCACCGACCGCGTGCTCGGCATCGGCACCCCGATGGCGACGGCGATCGTGGACGCGGCCGCCGCCCGCCGCGACTACCTGGACGAGACCGGCGGCCGCTACGTGCACGTCCTCGCCGACGGCGGCATCACGACGTCCGGCGACATCGCGAAGGCGATCGCCTGCGGCGCGGACGCGGTCATGCTCGGCGCCCCGCTGGCGACCGCGTCGGACGCCCCGGGCCAAGGCCTGTACTGGACCGCCGCGGCGGCGCACCCGTCGCTGCCGCGCTCGCGCGTGGTGGCCGGCCCGGACTCGGACTACGCGGTGGACCTGAAGACGCTGCTGTTCGGCCCGTCCTCGGACGCGGAGGGCGTGGTGAACCTGTTCGGCGCGCTGCGTCGCGCGATGGCGAAGACGGGGTACTCGGACCTGAAGGAGTTCCAGCGCGTCGGGCTCACCGTCCGCGGCTGAAGCCCTAGTTGTCCGTGAAGGACTCCTTGAGGGAATCAGATTCCCTCAAGGAGTCCTTCACGGACTTTGCCCAGGTGATGTAACTCGTCAGTAACTTACCTCTGGTCTGGCGGGCGCCTGGGGGTTACCCTCTTTCCTGTGACTGCCAGTAACACCACCACCGCGCGGCAAGAACCCGACTACGACGTCCTCGTCGTCGGGTCTGGGTTCGGCGGCAGCGTCGCGGCGTTGCGGCTGACCGAGAAGGGCTACCGCGTCGCGGTGGTCGAGGCGGGCCGGCGCTTCGCCGACGACGAGTTCGCCAAGACGTCCTGGGATCTCAAGCGCTACCTCTGGGCCCCGCAGCTCGGCTGTTACGGCATCCAGCGCATCCACATGCTCAACGACGTGATGGTGCTGGCCGGCGCGGGCGTCGGCGGCGGGTCGCTGGTCTACGCGAACACGCTGTACCGGCCGCTCAAGCCGTTCTACCAAGACCGGCAGTGGGCGCACATCACCGACTGGGAAAGCGAACTCGCGCCGCATTACGACCAGGCCAGCCGGATGCTCGGCGTCGTCACGAACCCGACGATCACGCCGTCCGACGTGGTGATGCGGGACGTCGCGAAGGACATGGGCGTCGAGGATTCGTTCCACGCCACGCCGGTCGGGGTGTATTTCGGCAAGCCCGGCGAGACGGTGAAGGACCCGTTCTTCGGCGGAGCCGGGCCGGATCGGGTCGGGTGCACCGAATGCGGTGCGTGCATGACCGGCTGTCGCGTCGGCGCGAAGAACACGCTGGTGAAGAACTACCTGTACCTCGCGGAACAAGACGGCGCGAAGGTCATTCCGCTGACCACGGTGACGTCGGTGAGCCCGCGCAGCAACGGTTACGCGATCACGTTGCAGAAGACCGGCACCCGTTCGCGGCGCTTCCGGACCACGGTCACGGCGTCGCAAGTGGTGTTCGCCGCCGGCACCTGGGGCACGCAGAACCTGTTGCACCGCATGAAGGACACTGCCGCGCTGCCGAAGTTGTCCGGCAAGCTCGGCGAGCTGACGCGGACGAACTCCGAGGCGATTATCGGTGCGGCCCGGACGACTGTCGACGAAAACCGGGACTTCAGCCGCGGGGTCGCGATCACCTCGTCGATCCATCCGGACGAGAACACGCACATCGAACCGGTGCGGTACGGCAAGGGCAGCAACGCGATGAGCCTGCTGCAAACCGTTGCCACCGACGGTTCTTCGAGCGTTCCGCGCTGGCAGCAGGCGCTCACCTTCCTGGTCAAACACCCGGTGCAGTCGGCGAAACTGCTGAACGCGTACCGGTGGAGCGAGCGCACGGTGATTCTGCTGGTGATGCAGAGCCTCGACAACTCCATCACCACTTACACCCGGCCCGGCCTGTTCGGACGGCGGAAGTACACGTCGAAACAGGGCCACGGCGAGCCGAACCCGAGCTTCATCGCGGCCGGGCACGAGGCGAACATCCTTACCGCGGAACGGATCGGCGGCATGCCGGGCGGCACCTGGGGCGAGGTGTTCGACATCCCGCTCACCGCGCACTTCATCGGCGGCGTGCCGATCGGCGACAGCGCCGACAGCGGCGTGATCGACCCGTACCACCGGGTTTACGGCTATCCCGGACTGTCCGTTGTGGACGGTTCGGCGATCACCGCGAACCTCGGGGTGAACCCGTCGCTCACCATCGCCGCGCAGGCGGAGCGGGCGTTCTCGTTCTGGCCCAACAAGGGCGAGGCCGACGAGCGGCCCGAGCAGAGCAGCGGGTACGCCAGGATGGAGCCGGTCGCGCCGAAGAACCCGGCGGTTCCGGCGAACGCCCCCGCGGCACTGCGTCGCTGACCTAAGATCGTCCGGTGACGACTGCGGCGCTGGACCGGATCCGGAAACTGCACGACGAATGGGCACGAATCGCCGAGGCGATGCCGGAGACGGCGTTCGCCGAGCCGAGCGCGCTGCCCGGCTGGACGCGCGCGCATCTGCTCACCCACCTCGCGCGCAACGCGGACGCCCTCGGGAACCTGTTGACCTGGGCCGAAACCGGGGTCGAGCGGTCGATGTACGGCCCTGGCAACGCCCGGGACGACGAGATCGAGGCTGGCGCGGGCCGTGCTTCGGCGGAGATCGTGGCCGACCTGGTGGCGTCCGGGAAACGGCTGACCGACCACGCCGCGCGGCTTTCGGACGAGACTTGGTCAGCGCGCGTCCGGCACCGGCACGGCGGTGACCTGACCGGCGCGGACGTGCTCACGCTGCGGCTTTCGGAGACCACGATTCACCTGGTCGACCTTGACGCCGGCCATGATTTCGACAGCGCCACCGCGCTGCTCGGCGAGCATCTCGACGCGGTGGTCGCCACGCTGATCCGGATGTGTCCGCGTCCGTTGCCTTCGTTCCGGCTCACCGATGGCGTCCGTACTTGGACTTTCGGCGAGGGCGGCGATCTCGTGACCGGGACGCCGGGGACGGTGCTGGCGTGGCTGACCGGACGTGGCGACGCTTCGGCGCTTTCCGGGCCGGTGCCCGAAATGGCCCCGCTGCTCTGATTTCAGCCGGACTGCCGGTCAGCGGCCAGTTCGTCGTCATCGCCGACGATGGCCAGCTGTTGCAGGATGGCGAGCCGGTCGGTCTGGATGTCGAGTTCGGCGATCCGGCCGTCGGTCACCCGCGCCAGGACGAAACCGCGCCACGTTCCGCGTTTGCCGGTCGCCGAACCTCTCCGGTAGTAGCCGGCGTTGGTGGCGGTGAGCGTCACCGTGGCCGCGGCCCGATCGCCTTCCGCGAGCAGCGAATCGAGGTCCACGTGCAGGTCCGGGAACGCGGTCAGCATCTGCGTCCAGCCGGTGCGGAAGGCGGCCAGCCCGCCCGTCGGCGCGTCGACCACGACGGGGCCGGATTCGGTCACGTCGTCGGCCACCACGGTGTCCAGGTCGCTGAGGTCGTGGCTGTTGACGATCGAAAGGAACTGCCGCAGGACGGTCTTGGGGTCAGTCATCGCTTCCTCGATTCTTACGCTGTAAGAGACGAGGACAGTGGTACCTTACGCTGTAAGAAACGTCAAGGGGGGCCAGTGTCCGACCGGAGGGCCCGGCCGCGTGCCGGGCTGACCAGGGAGCGGGTCGTGGACGCCGCGCTCGCGTTCGTGGACGAGCACGGCATCGCCGCGCTGTCCATGCGCAAGCTCGGCGCGGAACTCGGCGTGGAGGCGATGACGCTCTACCACTACGTGCCGAACAAGGAAGCGCTGCTCGACGCCCTGATCGACCGGCTCGTCTCGGCGCTGGCCGGGATCGCGCCGGGGCCGGACGAACACGGGCAGCAGTGGCTGGGCCGCGTGGCGCGGGCGTACCGGGCGCAGTTGCTCGCGCATCCGGGCGTGTTGCCGCTCGCAGCGACCCGCCCCGCGGTCAGCCCGGATTCGCTGCGGGTGATCGAAACCGCGTTGGGGCTGCTCGAGTTTCCCCCGGCCCGTGGGCTGGACATGGTGAACGCCGTGATGACCTTCGTCCTCGGGCACACGCTCGCCGAGGCCGGTCGCGCGCCCGGTGCGAGGTCCGATGTGGACAGTCTGGCGCACCTCGACGCGGACCGCTTTCCGCTGCTCGCGCAGGCGCTGCGGGACGGTGCCCGGCACGACGAGCGGTTTGAATTCGCCCTTGAAGCATTGCTGACCGGACTTTTCGCAACCGACCCGAGGTCTGAGGCGTCTGAATGAACATGACAGTCGGGAGAAGGACGTTTTTGCGCGCCGCCGGATTGACGGCGGTCGGCGCGGTGGCCGCGGCGTGCACCGCGAAACAGGGGCCGTCGGTGCCGCAGACCAGCCCGACGTCGAGAGCGACCGTGCCGCCGAGCACCAGTTCGAAGCCGTCCGGCCCGCCGGACTGGAACGCGTTGCGCGGCAAGCTCTCCGGGGACCTGGTGCTGCCCGCCGACAGTGGATTCGCCACCGCGAAGCGTGCGTTCAACCCGCTTTTCGACGGGCAGAATCCCGCGGCGGTCGCGAAATGCGCGAAGCCGGAGGACGTGCAGGCGTGCGTCGAAGCGGCTGGCGGCCGGGTCCCGCTCGCCGCGCGCAGCGGCGGACACAGCTATGCCGGGTATTCCGCGCCGGACGGCGGATTGGTCATCGACGTCGGCGGCATGGCCGGCGTGGACGTCCAGGGCGACCAGGTCGTGATCGGCGCGGGCGCGAAACTCGGGGACGTCTATTCGGAACTGGCGAAGGCGGGTCGTTGCCTGCCCGCGGGTTCGTGCCCCACGGTCGGCATCGCCGGGCTCGCGCTCGGCGGCGGAATCGGGGTATTGACCCGTAAATACGGTTTGACGTGCGACCGGCTGCAGTCCGCGCAGATCGTCACGCCGGACGGCAAACTGCGCACGGTGAGCGCGCAAGCGGACGACGACCTGTTCTGGGCACTGCGCGGCGGCGGTGGCGGAAACTTCGGTGTGGTCACGTCGTTCACCTTCAGCACTGTGGAAGCGCCGACTGTCACGGTGTTTTCGCTGAAGTTCCCGTCCGGATCGGCGAGCGACGCGGTCGACGCGTGGCAGCGCTGGCTGCCGAGTGCGCCGCCCGAATTGTGGTCGAACTGCGTGGTTTCCGGCGGTCCGGGCGGGGCGTGCCGGATCGGCGGGGCGTTCGTGGGCGGTTCGGCGGGCCTGACGTCGGCGCTCAGCGGATTGTCGGTGTCGCCGTCCAGCCGCACGATGAAGACCCTCGGCTACGGCGCGGCGATGAACTACTTCTCCGGCAGTTCGGAACGGCAGACTTTCGTGGCGTCGTCACGGATCATCACCGATCCGGTCGACGGCGGGAAGATCGCCGATCTCGCGTCCGGGCACAAGGGAATGGACCTGCTCATCGACGGTCTCGGCGGCGCGGTGGGGGATATCGCGCCGGCGGACACGGCGTTCCCGCACCGGAAAGCGCTGGCCAGCATCCAGGTTTACGCTCCGGCGACCGCGAGCAGCCAGGAGAGCGCGCGCAAGTCGGTGTCCACTGTGGTCGCTGGGCTGGCGGACGCCGGCGCGCGCGGCGGCTACGTGAACTACATCGACCCGGACCTGCCGGACTGGAAGTCGGCTTACTACGGCGACAACGCGGCCCGGCTGGACCAGGTGGCGAAGAAGTACGACCCCAACGGGGTTTTCAAGTTCGCTCAGTCTGCTTGAGGCGCGGGCCAGACGTAACGCACGTCTGGCTCGCGCTCCTCATTTCGCTGCCCGTCGGTGTATTCGACGGCGACGAAACCGTGGCGGCGGTAGAACCGTTGCGCTGGCTCGTTGATCTGGAACGTCCACAGTGTCAGCCCGTCGGGACGGAGCTGTTTGGCCAAGTCCACCAACTGATCCCCGATTCCGCGGCCGCGCCACGGAAGGTCGAGGTAGAGCTGCGCCAGCTCCGGTCCGTCGAGCACGAGCAGCCCGGCCACAGTGGACTTGACTGCCGCCACCCAGGTTTCTTGCTGCGGTACCACGATGTTCGCGAACCACCACCGCACTGCGTCATCGTCGTGGGCGCGACGGACGGTCGGCAGCGCGGCGGTAAACGACCGCAGCCACACGTCGGCGATGTCGCGTGCGTCAGCGACCGTTGCCCGTCGCAAGTCCACTGTGGTCAGAGGTCGACCCCGGTGAACACGGTGACCCGCTCCTCGGTCAGGTCGTGCATCGCCGACAGCACGCCCTCTCGACCGACGCCCGAGCCCTTCACGCCGCCGTATGGCATCTGATCCGCGCGATACGACGGAACGTCGCCGATGATCACGCCGCCGACTTCCAGCTCCGCCGACGCGTGGAAAGCCAGCTGCACGTCACTGGTGAACACTCCGGCCTGCAGCCCGTACGCCGACGCGTTCACCGAAGCGAAAGCCTCATCCACGCCGTCCACAATGGACACGGCCAGCACCGGTCCGAAGATTTCCTCCGACCAGGCCTTGGCGTCCGCGGGCACGTCGGTCAGCAGGGTCGGCGCAACCGTTGCGCCCGAACGGGTTCCGCCGGTCAGCACTCGTGCGCCACCGGCCACTGCTTCCTCGACCCACGCGATGATCCGTTCCGCAGCCGCCTCGTCAACGACCGGGCCGACGTCAGTGTTGCGGTCGTAGGGATCGCCGGTTGCCTGCGCCTCGACAGCTTCGGTCAGCGCGGGCACGAACTCGTCCGCGATAGCCGCGTCCACGATCACCCGCTGCACCGCGATGCACGACTGGCCCGCCTGGTAGTTCCCGAACGTCGCGATCCGCTGCGCGGCGCCCTCGACGTCCGGCCAGTCCCGCAGCACGACCGCCGCGGCATTGCCGCCCAGTTCAAGCACCACGTGCTTGCGCGCCGCCGCGTCCGCGATCGACCAGCCGACCGGGCCAGATCCGGTGAACGACACCACCGGCAGCCGCGGGTCGGCGACGAGCGCCTGAGTCTCCTCGTTTCCCAGCGGCAGTACGGAAAACGTGCCCTCCGGCAGGTCGGTCTCGGCGAGCAGCTCGCCGAGTACCAGCGACGAAAGCGGCGTACGCGGCGCGGGCTTGATGATGATCGGCGCGCCGACCGCGAGCGCGGGCGCGACCTTGTGCGCCACCAAATTCAGCGGGAAGTTGAACGGCGCGATCCCGAGCACCGGACCGCGCGGCACGCGGCGGGTCAGCGCGAGGCGGGCGTCGCCGGACGGGTCGGCGTCGAGTCGCTGCACGTCGCCGCTGAACCGGCGCGCTTCCTCGGCCGCGATCCGGAAGACCGAAATCGCCCGCTTCACCTCGGCCTCGGCCCACTTCAACGGCTTGCCGTTCTCGGCCGTGATCACCTCGGCGAGTTCCTCGGCCCGCATCGCGAGCCCGCGCGAAACGTGCTCCAGCGCGGCGGCGCGCTGATGCGCCGGAGTGCGCCGGAACTCCTTCGCGACCGCGGCCGCCGCGGCCACCGCCCGCTCGACCTGGTCCGCGCCGGGCACCGCGACCGTCGCCACTTCGCTGCCGTCGAACGGGTGGTGCACCACGAGGGTGCTCGCGCCCTGCTCAGCCTGGCCGGCGATCCACGCGGCCCGCGGCTGTGGGGTGATCGTGTCCATGCGCCCAAGGTATTAGGCAGCACCAGGCCCGGCACGCCGGACCAGGTCCTTCTTTTGTGGCACCTGTCCCGGTGCGGAGATGACATTTGTCGGGGGTCTCCGGCCGGCCGCCGTCATATCGTCGGCCCATGACCAACTCGGTTGCCTCTCGCTGGTCCGCCAACCCGGCCGCGGTCTTCTTCGCCCGCGTCGGAACACCGCGCCGTCCGGTGCTGACCGGCGCGGTGTTCCTCGCGACCGCAGCCGTGCTGATCGCCCAACTGGCGGACCCGTCCCTCTTCGACCGCTTCAAGCGCGACGCCACCGCGATCGACGCCGGGGAGTGGTGGCGACTGCTGACCGGGATGTTCTTCCAGGACGGCAAGCTGTTCGGCGGGCTTTTCAACCTGGTCGCCCTCGCCGTCGTCGGCACGTTGGCGGAATGGTGCTTCGGCCGCGTCTCCTGGTTCGTCCTGTACTTCGGCTGCGGACTGTTCGGCCAGTTCCTCAGCTACGTCTGGCTAAATCCGGTGGGGGCGGGGAACTCGATGTGCGTCGCCGGGCTGCTCGGCGCGCTTGCCGTGATCGTGCTGCGAGCGCGCGCCACCCAGCCGCCGCAGGGGTTGTACCTCGCCGCGCTGCTGATCGTGCCGCTCGCCGTGCTCGACACCGTGCTGCACGACAACCACGGCATGCCCGCGCTGCTCGGGGTCGCGTTGGGACTGCTGGTCAGCGGTTTCGGTAAAGGTCGCGCAGCAGCAGGATCTCCGCGCAGTGATGGATCATCTCTCGGTTGATGTGCAAGACCAGCGCGGCCATCGACAGCTCCGCGTACGGTCCTTCAGCCGGGCCGCACGGGCGGGCCAGCGCTTCGGCGTCGAGGCTGCGTACGCCGGCGATCCAGGTCGCGTACGCGTCGTCGAGCTGCTTCAGCGCTTCGTCGGCAGTGCCCGCGTACGGGAAGTCCTGGTAGGACGTCGGAGGCCCGCCGAAGTGCGACGCGGAGCGCATGCCCAGCACACCCGGGATGATGTGGCCCAGCCGCCACGCGATCGTGGTCACCGGCGGGGGAGTCGGCTCCGGGAACGAGAAGTCGATGGTGAAGTCGCCGGTGCCGGGCTGTTCGTCGTTGGTGCGGGGACGCACCGTCCAGCAGTCCGCGACCGGCTGCCAGAAGTACTCGTCGTCGGTGAGCCCCTCCAGCTTCGGGCGCACGTGGTGCTGCCAGTGCCAGTCGAGCTGTTCGGACAGTTCGTTGGTCCAGTCGTTGGTCATGCGGGCACGGTAAGCCGGTTCGCGGACGGTGGCTGTCCTCATTACGGGGGCATTGCCGACGTGACGCGGCCCACCTGGGACGATGGTGGCAAAAGCGCTGATACCTGGAGGTCTTGGGTGGCCACTCCCACCGGTCCGGTACTCGTCATGGACTTCGGGGCGCAGTACGCGCAGCTGATTGCCCGCCGCGTGCGCGAGGCGCAGATCTTCTCCGAGGTCGTGCCGTCGAGCGCGACCGTCGAGGAGCTGCTCGCCAAGAACCCGTCCGCGATCATCCTGTCCGGCGGCCCGTCGAGCGTGTACGCCGAGGGCGCGCCCGCGATGGACCCGAAGCTGGTCGAAGCCGGCGTGCCGATCCTCGGCATCTGCTACGGCCACCAGCTGCTCGCCCGCGCGCTCGGCGGCGTCGTCGAGCCGACCGGGGTGCGCGAGTTCGGCCGTACTGACGTGCGGATCGTCGGCGAGGGCGGCGTCCTGCACACCGGGCTGCCCGACCACCAGACGGCGTGGATGAGCCACAACGACAGCGTCACCAAGGCCCCTGAGGGCTCGGTCGTCACGGCCAGCTCCGACGGTGCCGAGGTCGCCGGTTTCGAGGACGTCGAGCGGCGCTTCGCGGGCGTGCAGTACCACCCGGAGGTGGCGCACTCGCCGCACGGCCAGGAGGTGCTGCGCCGGTTCCTGTACGAGATCGCCGGCGTCCGGCCCGGCTGGACCACTTCGTCCATTGTGGACGAGCAGGTCGCTGCGATCGCTTCGCAGATCGGCGACGGACGGGCGATCTGCGGCCTGTCCGGCGGCGTCGACTCCGCGGTCGCGGCCGCGCTCGTGCAGCGCGCCATCGGCGACCGGCTGACCTGTGTGTTCGTGGACCACGGCCTGCTGCGCGCGGGGGAGCGCACCCAGGTCGAACGCGATTTCGTGGCCGCGACCGGCGTCAACCTGGTCACCGTGGACGCGCGCGAGCGGTTCCTGAACGCGCTCGCCGGGGTCACCGACCCGGAGCAGAAGCGCAAGATCATCGGCCGCGAGTTCATCCGCGTGTTCGAGCAGGCCGAGCGCGACCTCAAGGCCCGTGGCGACTACCGGTTCCTCGTGCAGGGCACGCTGTACCCGGACGTCGTCGAGTCCGGCGGCGGCGAGGGCACCGCGAACATCAAGAGCCACCACAACGTCGGCGGCCTGCCCGACGACCTGCAGTTCGAGCTGGTCGAACCGCTGCGGCTGCTGTTCAAGGACGAGGTCCGCCGCGTCGGGCTCGAGCTGGGGCTGCCGGAGACGATCGTGCAGCGCCAGCCGTTCCCCGGGCCGGGTCTCGGCATCCGGATCATCGGAGAGGTGACCGCGGACCGGCTGGAGACGCTGCGCGAGGCCGACGCGATCGCCCGCGAGGAGCTCACGGCGGCCGGGCTGGACCAGGAGATCTGGCAGTGCCCGGTGGTGCTGCTCGCGGACGTCCGCAGCGTCGGCGTCCAGGGCGACGGCCGGACTTACGGCCACCCGATCGTGCTGCGCCCGGTGTCGTCGGAGGACGCGATGACCGCCGACTGGACGCGGCTGCCGTACGAGGTGCTGGAGCGGATCTCGACCCGGATCACGAACGAGGTGTCCGAGGTCAACCGCGTGGTGCTGGACGTGACGAGCAAGCCGCCGGGCACCATCGAGTGGGAATGACGTGAAAAAACGGGGCCTGGAAATCCAGGCCCCGTTTTTTGTGTCTTACGGCCTTCGTTTGCGGAACGACGCGCCGAGCATCAGGACCCCGCAGAACACCGCGCCGCCCGCGATGATCCAGCGGAAGTCGAAGGTGGGCAGCCAGCTGGAGCCGTCGGTGAGGACGTAGCCGGACACCAGCAGCGTCGCGACCCCGACGATCAGCGTGATCCAGTCGACCCCGCGGCGGCGGACCGGGGCTTCGGGCTCGTCGTAGGAGTACGGGTTCTCAGCCACGGCGCACCTCCACCTGGCCCACGCCGTTGGTGACGTGGAGCGTGATCTTCTGTCCGCCGACGTTGTCGTCGCC
Source organism: Amycolatopsis sp. NPDC059235 (assembly GCF_042754125.1). NCBI lineage: Bacteria > Bacillati > Actinomycetota > Actinomycetes > Pseudonocardiales > Pseudonocardiaceae > Amycolatopsis > Amycolatopsis sp. NPDC059235. The sequence continues at coordinate 65,741 of NZ_JBHZAG010000015.1, read as the reverse complement.
GTTGTCGGTCCCGGTGATGGCCGGCTGGCCGACCCCGCTGGACGTGCGGTTCAGGCAGTCGACGTCGCCGGCGCTGTTCTCGCAGGTGAAGGTCACGTCCGCGGTGCGCGGCACGATGACCTCGGTGTTCCCGGCGCCGTTGGAGACCGTGGTGGCGACCGGTTCGCTCGCGGCAAGCTGGGTCAGGTCGATCTTCATGTTGCCGGCAGTGTGCCGGTACACCGGCTGCAGCTCGGCCGCAGTACGCGGGGTGGCGTTCAAATCGCCGACGCCGCCGCGCACGTCGAGGTTGTCGAACGTACTGGTCGTGAGCACCAGCCCGGCGACCGACAGCGGGATCGCGAGCCCGATCAGGCCGCGGGCGCCGCGAGCGAACGCCCCCGCCACCAGCCCGACGCCGAGGACAGCGAGCGTCATGCCGATGATGTGCCGCAACGAGAACCAGTCGAACCCGTTCAGCGAGAGCGCGACCCCGATGCCGGCCACGATCACCGCGACCCCGAGCGTGGCGGCCCCGATCTTGGAGCGCCGGCGCGGCGGCCGGTGCTGGTAGTTGTTGTAGTCGTCGGCCGGAGACGGCGGTGGCGGCGGCGCCGGCGCTGCCGGGTCAGGCAGATCCCAGCCCGCCGGGTCGGCGGCCAGCGGATCCCAGCCCGGTGCCGCCGCCGCGGGAGTCGGGGTGTCGCTGTTCATCGTGAAAGCTCCGGTTCCGGAAGCGGTTCCGTCCGCCGCGAACGCGACGACCGGCGCCGGTCGGTTGTCCTGCCCGCGGGTGCGATGCAGGAGATAAAGGCACGTGGCGAGCAACGCGAACCCGATCAGACCGCCGCCGTCGAACCAGCCGCCGCCGAAAGTCCACCCGACCACCGGAATCACCGCGACGGTCAAGACGGCCGCGAAGGCCTTCGTCATGCTCGACTGCCCGCGCCCGATCAACGCCTCGAAGCCGGAAACCTCGTCGCCCTCGGAGGGGAAGAACAGCCACCCGAGCAGGTAAAGCACCAGCCCGAAGCCCCCGAAAACAGTCGCCGCCGCCAACGCGACCCGAATCACCACCGGATCGATCCCGTAGCGATCCCCCAGCCCCGCCGCGACCCCCGCGACCTTCCGCCCCGAGTGCGGCCGCCGAGGCCTGCTGGCCCAGAAGTCCTTGACGGTCTCCTCGAACCCGTTCAGGGGGTTCGTACGGGGAGGCCGCACGTCGTTCGCACCACTCATGCCTCACAGCATGCTGGACGGGTGGGGCGGGCACATCGGGGAAGGTCCCTGAGGTTGTCCCCGAGATCGGTCCCTGACGCGGTGCGGTCGTGGGTTTTGCGTTGACTGGCCGACCGAGGGAGGCGGCGGCCTCGCGGGGAGCGCGGGAGGGTCAGCCCTTAGGGAGGAGCGGGTCCAGTTTGGTCGCCAGGTCCTCCGCGGTCTTGCAAGAGGCGGCAGTGTCATTGCCGCCGGTCACGGTGATGATCGCGCGAGAACTGGTCTGGGCCGACATGGATATCGTGCACTGGCCGGCTGCCCCCAGCTCGGCGGGATCTTCGACGAACTTCCGGCCGCCGAGGCTTCCGCTGCGAGCTTGCGCGGTGTTCTTGACGTCGCTGTCGTAGCGCTGTTCCTCTTGCAGGAGCAGCCCTACGTTGGTGGCGTTCAAGCCGCCGCTGGATTTTTGGGTGACGCAGGCTTTGCGTTCTTGTGCGATAGAGGGTTTCGCTGGGGGGTAGCCTGCCCCGCTCAATATTTGATCAAGCAGGGCGCACTGGTTCCGGGCTACGAAGGGGTTTCCGGCGGAGGCGGATTGAGAAGCTGGTGTGCTCGGAGCTGCTTTGCCGTTGACGGCGTTGTCGCACGCGGTGACCAGGATGGCTGCAGCGCCCAACGTGAGAAGAAAACCTAAGATTCGCAATGCAACTTCCCATATGGCTAGATCAGTTTTTCTGAAGAAGTGGATCCAGTTGGCCGCCAGTTTTCGCACTGCCTCGCCTTCTATGTCAGTGTCGCTGCCGTTTGTGACATCGATAACTGTACGAGAGTTGGTCGCGACAGCCAGCGTGATCAAACATGATCCACTCGAGTCGATGGGCTGGCGTTCCTCGATCAGGGGGCACCGTTGACGTTGCCGGCGTGGGACAGTGCTGTCGCATGCGGTCAGCACTCCCGCGATTGCGTCAAGCGACGCCGAATATTATCGAGGCTCGCAAGTTATGTTATCCAGACATGTCGAGCGCTAGTCGGATTCTTGTAAATTATAGCTTTGGGGAAGTTGCTTGTCCGGTGCGGTCGCAACATCAGGCGGCTGCGGCATCTTCGCCGGTCAGTACTATCGCCAAGTTGCGCGCGTTGGTCCAACCTCCATGTCTATCTGGCAACCGCCTGGCGAACCGGGCAAGTCACGTTGCTCGATAGGCTTCCCGTCGTGCGCCGAGGCGGGGTTCTGGATATTGTCCCTGTGCTTTTGATCATGTTGAAGCGCGATGCGGGTTCGTCGTGGCGTTGTCGCAATTCGTCTTCGATGGATAGTTTTGATTGTGCTTCTTCCGTCTGCTAGCTTTTCGGAAGGAGCGGATCCAATTTGTCAGCCAGGCCTTCCGCGGTCTTGCACGCGGCGTCGGTGTCGGTACCGCTGGTGACGTCGATGATTGCTCGCGAATTGGGTTCAACGGCCAGCTTCAGCATGCATTGACCGCTTGAGCCCAGTGGCTCCCGCTCTTCGAGAACGGGGCGAGTGCCATTGACCTTGCCGGTGCGGGTTTTGCTGGGGTTGACGACATTGTCGGTGTAGCGCTGGCCGTCTTGCAGGGTGAGTCCGACAACGGTCGCGTCTAGACCGTCTCCGGGCTTCTGGGCGGCGCAGGAGCGTTCTGAATCAGCGACAGAAGGGATTGCTTTCGGGTACCCCTGCCCTGCTAGAAGCTGGTCAAGCAGGGCGCACTGGTTCCTTGCGGAGAAGGGATTTGCCGAGGAAGGCGGAGGTGCGGAAGGAGCTGCGGAGGCCGTTTGTCCTGGTGTCGCGGTGCCGCCGACAGAGTTGTCGCACGCAGTCAGCGCGATCGCGCTCGCACCGAGCAGAACTAGGAGGCTAGAGGTTCGCGATGTGATCACTAGTTGTCAAGTTTCCTGTTCAGCTGCTCGAAGGACTGGGTGTGCGCGCTTTCAGCTTCCCGGTAGTTTTTGCGCGCAATGGCAAGGGCTTCTTTGGCGGTTTCGACGGCGTCCCTCATCAGGATCAAGTTGGGCAGCATTGCGTCGTCGCCTACCGCTGCCACTTCAACATTGAAACCCGCTACTAAGACTGCGTACTGGGAGCTTCCCATCTCAGCGAATTGGGCGAGGACGGCCAGGTCGTGCGCCATCTGATTGTATCCGCTGAGAAAAAAATCGCATGCTTTCAGGTATGCGTTGAAGCCGGCCTCGTTGACTGCGAAAGAGCCGTTTTGAGCCAAGGTCTTCAGTGCGTTTCCAGCGGTCTTCATCTTCTCCGCGGCTTCGTGGCTGCCCGGGCCTTCGGCGAGCCCAGCCAGGAAGTCGTTGCCTGCGGTGCCCGCGGCGGGAGAGCTTCCGGCCGAGGGCTTCGGGTCCCAAGCGGTTGCCATCGATTGCTCCTAGATATGTCTGTTCGAGTGAGGGGAATCAGCCGCCGAGAACCGGGGGAGTGATTTTTTCCCCGTCCGGTCCTCGTTCTGGCTTGACCTCGAAGACCTCGTCCGGATCGATCTGCGTCGGGATCTTGTTCTTGTGTTCCTTGTCCTCTTCCTTCTTCTTCCCGGCGCCCGCCGCACCAGCTCCCGCCGCACCGGACTTCCCGGCCTTTCCAGCGTTCGCGGCAGCGGTAGCGCCGCGCTCAAGCCGTTCGGCGGCACCCTTGCCGCCGGACTCGCTCGGCTTCCCGGAGCCACCCGAACCGGCACCGCCGGTCACGCGACCACCGGCGCCACCTCGACCAGCGCTGCCTGACCGGCTGCGCGGCGTGTCCTCGCCGGAACCGGAGCCCGAGCCGGGGCCGGAGCCCCCGCCCAAAGCGAGCCCCTCCGGAGAAAGTCGCCCGCCGATGCCCGGCGTGGTCCGGAGGTTGTTCCCGCCCCCCGGCACCGAGGGGTTGCTCAGCGGCCCAGTACCAGTGTTGATCCCCGGCCCGGGGCTGTAAGGAACACCCGGAGGATTCCCTCCTCCCGGAGGCGGGAAGGAGTTGGGCGGAGGATTGCCGACCGGCGGATTCGGGCCCGTGAACCCATTCCCGGGCCCGCCAGTCACCGGGCCGGACCCACCAGGACCGGAATAAGGTCCGCTCGAAGCCCCGCCAGGAACAGCCACCGGCGAGGCACTGCTCGCATGCGTGCTGTCGTTGTTCATCTGCGGCGGCGGCGAGTAAACCGGCTGCGTAGTAGAAGTCTCGTGGTACGTCGTGTCCAACCCGTGCATCACCTGGACCGCCTGCTGGTGCGCCGCGTCAGCCTGCTGCTGCTTGGCCGCCACGTCGCCCATCGCGATCACGCCCTGCAGAGGGTTGCCGTTCTGGAACTGCTCCGTCGCTTTGGCCATCTCGGCCTTCTGGTCGAACCCAGTGGGTTCCGGCATGTTCTTGTGCGCGTAGTCGGCCGCCGCGGATTGCTGGGAGTAGCGGTTCGACACCAGTTGCATCGCGCTGCCGGTTTTCTCCGTGTGATCGGCCGTGCTCTGGAAGAACGAATGCGCTTGCGTCGCGGCCGTGCCCTGCCACTCCGCACCCGCGGTACTGGCCGCGTCGCGGAACTGGTTGGACACGTCGGCGAGCCAGTTGCCGTAGAAGTTCGTCACGCGGCTGCGTTCGTTGATGCCCTTGAAGTCCAAGCCCTCGTTGACCATTTTGTGCAGGTCTTCGTGGCTGTACGACGCGTAGTTCGCGTCCGGCGCGGGCGCGTCGCCGCGGGTTTGCTGGCCCTCGAGCAGCTGCTGGCCCTGCTGGACCGAGTACTGCGAGGCGTCCCGCTCAGTCGCTCCGCGCGTCTCCGGCGAGTCCACGCCCACGGAGAAGATCTGGTTCACGTTCTGCGTCCGGGCGTAGTAATCGCCTGCGGACTCGACGTGCTCCGCGCGATGCTGCTCGGTCATCCGGCCTCCCCGCCCGTTTACGCACTGTGATCACTCGCCCTCTGCATCGTACCGAGTCCCGGCGGGCGGCAGGAGGGTTCGCGGAATTTCGCCCCGGGCGGCCGTCTGGGGGAATTGATCAGGGCCTTCCCCGATGTCCGCGCCGCTCCCGCGTGTGACGATGGACCTCGTGCAGGACTTTCTCGACATCAGTGCCCCAGGGCGGGTTTCCTCGGCCGAAGAGGAGCCCTCGGCGCTCGTGTCCGCCCAGGCGATGGAGGTCGCCGAACCCGAACCGCGGCCCAAGATGTACCGGCGACGCTCCGGGCGGGCCGTCGCGGGCGTCGCGAGCGGGCTCGCGGACCATCTCGGGGTTCCGGTCGTCTGGGTCCGCGTCGTGTTCGCGCTGCTGGCCGCGCTCAACGGAGCAGGCCTGCTCGCGTACGGCCTGCTCTGGGTGTTCGTGCCGCAGAGCTCCGAGGAAAGCGAGACCGCGCCCAAGGCCCGCGACCGGCAGCAGGCGTACGGGCTGATCGCGCTCGGCATCGGCCTCGCGATCGCCAGCAGCACGCTCACCGGAGCCATCCGCGGCTGGGTCGCGGTGCCGCTGGCGCTCGCCGCGCTCGGTGCGGCGGTCGTCTGGCGGGAGGCGGACGAGTCGCAGCGGCGGCGCTGGCGCGTCGGGGCCCGGGACGGCCTGGTCGGCGAGGGCGGACGGCTCGCCGCGATCGTCCGGATTCTCGCCGGGGTCGCGCTGGTGGCCACCGGCATCGGCTTCGTCGTGTTCGCCAGCGGCGACTTCGACCAGGTCAAGTTCGCCCTGATCGCGGTGCTCGCGACGCTGATCGGCGTCGCCGTCCTCACCGTTCCGTTCTGGCTGCGGCTGGTCCGCGACCTCGGCGAGGAACGCCAGGCCCGCATCCGCACCGACGAACGCGCCGAGATCGCCGCGCACCTGCATGACTCCGTGCTGCAGACCCTCGCGCTGATCCAGCGCCAGGCCGACCAGCCCGCCGAGGTCGCCCGCCTCGCGCGCGGCCAGGAACGCGAGCTGCGCGGCTGGCTGTACGGCCCCGGCGGCTACGGCAAACCCAGCGACAAGCGGACCAAGGAAGAGGAAGAAGGCACTCGCCAGCAGCTGTCCGAGGCGCTCGCGGCGGCGTGCGGCGAGGTCGAGGACCAGTTCGCGATCTCGGTCGGCCAGGTCGTGGTCGGCGACGCCGAGCTGAACCCGCCGCTCACCGCGCTGGTGCAGGCCGCCCGCGAGGCGATCGTCAACGCGGCCAAGCACGCCGGCGTCGCCGAGGTCAGCGTGTTCGCCGAGGTCGAGCCCACCGAGGTCACCGTGTTCGTGCGCGACCGCGGCAAGGGCTTCGACCCGGACGTCGTGCCCGCCGACCGGCACGGCCTCGCCGACTCGATCCGCGGCCGGATGGAACGCCACGGCGGCACCTGCAAGCTGCGCACCGCGCCCGGCGAAGGCACCGAGGTCCAGCTCGCCATGCCGGTGAAAGCGAGCAAAGGGGTGGCGTGACCTCGCTATGCTCGGGGGCAGGCGAAGCGAGGGAGTGGGCAGTCGTGACGGAGAGCCAGCGGGAACCGGTCAAGGTCTTCCTCGTGGACGACCACGCGTTGTTCCGCGCGGGAGTGCGCACGGAGCTGGATTCGATCACCGACGAGGTGCAGGTCGTCGGCGAGGCCGGATCGGTCGCCGAGGCGGTCGCCGGCATCGCGCGCACCCGTCCGCAGGTCGTGCTGCTCGACGTCCACATGCCCGACGGCGGGGGAGCCGAGGTGCTCCGCCGCGTGCGCCCGGAGCTGCCGGACGTCGTGTTCCTCGCCCTCTCGGTGTCCGACGCCGCCGAGGACGTCATCGCGGTCATCCGCGCCGGCGCGCGCGGGTACGTCACCAAGACGATCTCGTCGAAGGAACTCGTCCGCGCGGTGGTCCGGGTGTCCGACGGCGACGCGGTGTTTTCCCCGCGCCTTGCCGGGTTCGTCCTCGACGCCTTCGCCGACCGTCCCGGCTCCGCGCCGATCAACGACCCCGAGCTGGACCTGCTCACCCCGCGCGAGCGCGACGTCCTGCGCCTGCTCGCCCGCGGTTACGCGTACAAGGAAATCGCGTCCGAGCTGTTCATCTCGGTGAAGACGGTCGAGACGCACGTGTCGAGCGTCCTGCGCAAGACCCAGCTGTCCAACCGCTACGAGCTGTCCCGCTGGGCCTCGGATCGCCGCCTCGTCTAAGCCGGAGTCAGTTCTTCTTCCGGAGCCACCGCCGGCTTGCGCTGCAACCTGGTCAGCGCGACGCCGACCAGCACCACGAGCATGCCCGCGATCACGCGCAGGTTCAGCTGTTCGTGCAAGAACACCGCGCCCAGCAGCACCGAAACCACCGGCAGCAGATAGCCGACCACCGACGCGGCCACCGCGCCTTCGCTCGCCAGCAGCTGGTAGTTGAGGGCGAACGCGATCCCGGTCGAACCGAGGCCGAGGATCACCACCGCGATCACCGCGACCGGGCTCAGGTGCACCGGCGTGAACCCGCCGAACGGCATGGCCAGCACCAGAAACCCAGTGGCCAGCAGCATCTGCCCGGCCGCGATCGCGTACGGCGAGGAGCCGGTGTTCGACAGGTACCGTCCTTCGTAGACGAACGCGAACCCGTAGCTCGCCGCGGCGGCGAGGCAGGCCAGCGCGCCCCAGCTGAGCAATCCGGACGCCTGCCACGGCGCGAAAATCAGCAGGATCCCGCCGAGCCCGATCACCAGGCCGGCGATCCGCGTGGCGTTCATCCGGTTCGACACCCCGAGGAACGGGGCCACCACGAGCACCCAGAGCGGCGTGGTGGAGTTCAGCACCCCGGTGATGCCGGAGTCCACAGTGGTCTCGCCGACCGCGAAAAGCAGGAATGGCAAGGCATTGTGGAAGAACGCCGCGACCAGCAGATGTCCCCAGGTGCGTCGCTCCGCGGGCAGGCTCCGGCGGCCGATCAGGCACAGCGCCAGCAGCACCGCCGCGCCGAGCACGAGCCGCGCGAGCACCAGCTGTACTGGCGAAAACGCCGCGAGCCCGAGCTTGATCCAGAAAAAACTCGAACCCCACATCAACGCGAGCGCCGCGATCCTCAGCAGCGTCTTCGTCTCGCCCACCCCAGATTCCTTCCTTCGCCTCTGCCGCCAGCTTCGCCGCGACGAGGTGTAAGGACAAGCGAAAATAACTGCAGGGACGATTAAGCAAAGCTGTAGGATCGAGGCCATGCTCGATGTACGGCGCATGCAGGTGCTGCGCGCGGTGATCACGAGCGGTTCGATCACTGCTGCGGCAAGGAATCTTGGGTACACGCCGTCGGCGATCAGTCAGCAGCTGGCGGTTCTCGAACGCGAAGCGGGCACGCCGTTGCTCGAACGCGTCGGCCGCGGCGTCCAGCCGACTCCGGCGGGGACGCTACTGTCCGAACACGCCGAGACGCTCAGCGCGGAGCTGGCCCGAGCCGAGGCCGCGCTCACCGAGCTGAAGGAAGGCCGCACCGGCAAGCTCGCCATCCGCTACTTCGCCACGGCTGGCGCGACAATGGTGCCGTACGCGGTGGCCGCGCTGCGCCGCGAACACCCCGGCGTGTGGCTCGATCTCAAGCTCATCGACCCGGGCGACCCGCTCACCGAGGTCGAAGAAGGCCGCGCTGACCTGGCGATCATCGTGTACCCGCGGCCGTCGGAGCCGGGCCGGGGCATCGAGCTGGTCCCGCTGCTGGACGATCCGTACCGCGCGGTGCTGCCGCGTGCGCACCGGCTGGCCCGCAAGCGGGTTCTCGACCTGACCGACCTCGCCGACGAACCGTGGGTCGGCGTCGACCCGATCCCCGGCGCGTGCCGGGCGATCCTCGAAGGCGCCTGCGCGTCGGCCGGGTTCCACCCGAACGTCGTCGTCGAGTCCGAGGACTATCCGTCGGCGCAAGGATTCATCGCCGCCGGGCTCGGCGTCGGGCTGGTTCCGGAGCTGGGTCTCGGCACACCGCATCCGGGCGTGGTGGTGCGCCGCGTCCGCAATCCGCAGCCGAGCAGGCACATTCACGCAGCGGTGGCCGCGCGGGTCGCGGGAAGCCCAGCAGTGCAGACCTTCCTCGAAGCCATGCAAGAGGCGACCGAGAACGTCGCCTGACGCCGGCTCAGACGAACAGCAGCTGCGAAACGCCGATCCCGATCAGGATCGCGCACAGGATCGCCGCGACGGTGAGGATGATCCGCCGACGCGCGGCCGCCTTCTCGCGAACAGCTTGTGCGGACGCGGCCTGCTGTGCCGGGGTGGGCGTGTAGCGGGCGGTCGGCTGCTGCATCGCTTGCTGTTGCATCGGCTGCGCCGGAGCCGGGGCCTGCGGCACCTGCTGGACCGGAAGCTGCATGAGCGGAGCCGGTTGCTGCGCGGGCATCGGCTGCTGCGGCGGCATGATGTGCTGGGTGGCGTCCGGCTGGATCTGCTGAGTGGCCTCGGCCAGGTTTGGCTGCTGCGTCGGCACCGGCCGCGACGCCGGGACAGTCGGCAGCGCGGGTGCGGTTGGCGGAATGAACGCGGTCTGCTCGCGTCCGACGGTGATCGCCTTCAGCGCGTGCACGGTGTCGTCCATGGTCGGCCGAGCTGACGGCTCGGCGCGCAGCATCTTCTGCAGCGCCCCGGCGAGCGGACCCGCGTTCTCGGGCGGCCGTTCCGGGGACTGGCCGTCGTCGCCGAACGGCGGCACGCCCTCGACCGCCGTGTACAGCGTCGCGCCCAGCGAGAACACGTCTGCAGCTGCCGACGGAGGAGCGCCCCGGGTGACCTCAGGCGCCCGGTAAGCGGCGTGCGGACCTCCACCGGTGATGCCGATGTCGGTCAGCTTGACGCTGCCGTCGTCGGCAAGCAGCACAGTGTTGGGTTCGAGCGTGCGGTGGACGATGCCCGCCGAGTGGATCGACGCCATCGCGTCGCCCAGCTGAATGCCCAGGAACGCGGCCTGCTCCGGGGTGAGGCGGCCGTGCTCGGCGAGGAACACCGACATCCCGCGCGACGGGATGTACTCCATCACCAGCCACACGTCCTGGCCGTCGGGCAGCACGTCGTACACCGTGATCGCGCACGGATGGTCGATCCGCGCCGCGGCCTTGCCCTCTTCCATCGCCATCGCGCGGGCCTGTTCGGCACGGTCGGTCGGCAGGCCGACGGGCAGGTACATGCGTTTGACGGCGACGGTCCGGAACAGCCGCGTGTCGAACGCGAGCCACACGATGCCCGCGCGGCCGCGCCCGATCGGCTGGTCGAGCCGGTACCGCTCGCCGACGATGCTGCCTTCTGAACTCAATGCTGTCCCTGGATCGCTAGCTGGTCGCAGTCGGCGGCGCGGTCGCCGAGGTCTCCGACGCCGGCGGCTTGGTCGGCGACTGCTTAGTCTGAGACACCCGCGTCTGCGACGGCTGCTCCTGCGTCGGAGTGTCCTCCGCCGTGGTGGACTTCCGCGAGTGCCGCGTCGACTGCGTCTCTCGTGTTGAGCTTTCCCGGAAAGACGTAGGCGGGGACGTAGTGGTTGCTTCCGAAGGCGGCTGTGTGACGGACGTCGGCGCGACCGCCGACGACGAAGCGGGCGGCGCCGGCTGCGAGGCGTCCGGCGGATTGCCCGGGGTCAGCAGCCACACGCCGAGCGCGACCAGGCCGACCACTACGACGCCGCCGATCAGCGCGGGCTTCTTCCAAGCGCCGGGCTTCTCGTCCTCGTCGTCCTCGGGCGCGGTCTGCACCCGGGTGCGAGGCGCGGGGTCCTCGTCGTACGGGTCGTCCTCGTAGTGGTCCGGCACCGGGACCGCGCGCGTGGCGGCGAGGCCGTTGCGGCTGGGGTCGCCGTACAGCGGCGGTTCCTGGTAGCCGTCCTGGTGGTAGCCGTGGTCGTCGTAGTCGTCCTCCGGGTAGCCGGAGCCCGGCGGGTACGGGTCCTCGCCGTAGTACTGCTGCGCGCTCGGGTCGTATTGCTGCGTGGCGCCCGGGTCGTCGAGCAGCGTGCCGGAGTGGCCCTGCTCGTCGTCGTGGTGCAGCAGACCGGCCGCGGCCGCGCCGCCCGCCGCGCCCAGTGCGGCAGCGCCGAGGGTGCCCGAGGACGAGGCCATCATCGTCTCGCCGTCCGGGCCGCCGAGCGGGGTCTCGCCGCGCGCGACGGCGGACAGCAACTCCTCGCATTCCTCGGCGGTGGGCCGGTGCTGGGTCTCCGGGTGCAGCAGCACCGCGAGCACGCTCGCCAGCGGACCGGACTGCCGAGGCGGGTTGATCTGCCCGGCGGCGACCGCGTGCAGCAAGCTCAGCGTGTTCTCGGACAGGCCGAACGGCGGCTGGCCCTCGCAGGCGGCGTACAGCGTGGAGCCGAGCGAGAAGACGTCCGACTCGGGGCCAGGGTCGCCGCCGATCGCGACCTCGGGGGCCAGGTAAGCGGGGGTGCCCGCGATCATCCCGGTCTTGGTGACCGTGACGTCGTCCTTGGCCCGCGAGATGCCGAAGTCGGTGATCTTCACGGTGCCGTTGCCGGCGAGCAGGATGTTGCCCGGCTTGATGTCGCGGTGCACGATGCCGACCGCGTGCGCCTCGCGCAGTGCGGCGGCGATCTGCGCGCCGATCCGCGCGACCTCCAGCGGCGGCAGCGTGCCCTTTTCCTGCAGCACCTGCGCCAGGCTGGTGGAAGCCAGGTATTCCATGATCAGGCAGGGCTGGCCGTTGTCGTCGGTGACGACGTCGAACACGGTGATCGCGTTCGGGTGGTGCAGCCGGGCGGCGATCCGGCCCTCGCGCATGGTGCGCTGCCGGGCGTCCTCCGCCTCGTGGTTCTCCAGCCCGGGCTGGAGCAGAAGCTGTTTGATGGCGACCGTACGGCCCAGCACCTCGTCGTGGGCGCGCCAGACGGCCCCCATCGCGCCGGAACCGATCTTTCCGACGATCCGGTACCGGTCGGCGACCAGACGACCCTCGTCGCTCACGCGACCTCCCTTTGGGGCTCCGACTTGCCGGGGCGGGACTTGTCTACCCCAAAGGGGTGAGTTCGAACCCGCCGCAGCACCGGAGCGTAGGCACCTGCTGTGGACCGTGCGCCGGTTTTGCCGAGACCGACCCGTGACAAGGCTAGGCGCTCACTCTGCGCACACGCACGCGGCACACTTCCGACGACCCGGCACAACCACGTTCGCGCAGGTCAGGAGTAGACCGCGGACAGGACGCGGGCCTGGGAGATCACATCCTGCTCGACGACGTCGAACAATTGGGTCACGCGCACCAGGGTGCCGTCGGCCTGGTGGACCAGCGCCACGGCGAAGACCGAGCCGTCGTCCTGGACGTGCAGTTCCTGGACGTCGATCGAATCGGCCCCGCTCCACGCGCGGACCAGATCGCCCGTTTCGCCGCGCGCGACGTTCGGGGCGAGCAGCGAAAGCGCGTTCTCGGGCTGGTGGTCGATCGAGGCGTAGAACTTGCGCACCGCTTCGAGCTTCACCGGATCCGGCGCGGCCGCCGACGAGGTGGCGGACTTCTTGTGCGACTCCGCCGACGACGGAGCGCTCGGCGCCGAAGACGACGAGGTGCCGGAGGTGGTCTGCGGAGTCGTGGCACCCGAACTCGACGGCGTCGTGGCCGCGGAGTCGGTGTGCTTGGACTGCGTCGTGCTTTCGCTCTGCCCCGACGTCGTGCCGCCGGACGAGTGGCTCTTGCGCTGCTGCGGGACGGCCTGGCCGCCGAGCGCTGCCGCGCCGCTGAACCCGGCCGGCATCGCGGTTTCCTCGGCGACCGGGACGGTGGGCCGCGGTCCGCCGCTGAGCAGCGAGGCGGTGACGACGGCGCCGGCGACGAGCGCGCCCGCCCCGACGAGCCCGGCCAGCTTCGCGCGGCGGGCGAGCTTGCTCTCAGGCTCTTCCACGGGTTCCGCGGCCCGGACGACCGGACGGCGGCTGCGCGGCGGCAGGTACTTCTGCGGTTCGCGGAACACCTGCTCGAGATACTCGCGGTCGGCTTCGGCCACGTCCTCGAGCAGCTCCGGCGGGATCACGTCCTCGACGCGCACGGCGTCGGGTTCTCGCCGGGTTCGCTGCCGTTCAAGCACGAAAGTCCTCGCTCTGGGGGTTCGGGGCAGGACACGACACGGTGGCGGTGTCCCCGGGGCGGTCCGGACAGCCGATTCGTGGTCGGCGCCGGGCCTTGTAGTCGCCAGGTAACCCTGTGCCGACCGGCTGCCGCCAGACTCCGTCGCCGGAATGCCGCCGTCGTACGACGAACGGCAGCTTATGTCACCCAACCGGACGAGGGAACAACCGCTCACCGCTCCGCACGTGCATCGGCATTTGCAGACAGTGCGCTGGTCAGCGCCCGTCGTCGGTGATCTTGCCGTTGTCGTCGAAAGTGAGCGTGCGCTGCTCGGTGCTCTTGCTGCCGTCCTCGTGCGTGACCTCGACGGTGTTCACCGTGGTGCCGTGCTGCGGGTCGATGGTGACCTTCTTGACCTCGAAGTACGCGACGCCGGCGTAGCGCTTGCGCAGGCCCTGCGGACCCTGCTGCTTGAGGTCGCCGGACGTGACCGACGAGGCCTCCGACGGGTCGGTGGTGACGTTGTTGAAGAACTTCTCCGAGTTGTTGCCCATGGTGTTCGGGTCGGCGGCGGTGAAGTAGGGGTCCTTCGTTTCCCGCTGAGCGGGAGTGACCGGCGGCTTCTCCGGCGGCTCGCTGGACGAGGGCGTGTCCGTGGTGGTCGGCGCGGACGTCTTGCTGCCGGTGCCAGGGCCCGCGGACGTGGTCACGCCGGCGGAGCTGCTGCTCGCGGAACTGCTCGGACCGGGGCCCTGCTGCGGGTGCGTGCCGTTGTCCGAGGTGACGCCGTCCGGGCTGGTGCTGGCGCCGCTGCGCGGGACGTTGCCGCCGACCCCGCCGTGCTGCCCGTTCGGGATGAGCGCGCTGAGGTTCGGGTTGCCGCCGTTCTGCCTGCCGGGCCAGCCTCCGCCGCCGACCGCGTCGGTCGTCGTGGTGGTAGGCCCGCCGACCAGGAACGTCCCGGCGAACAGCAGCCCGACGACCACCGCACCGGACGCGCCGGTGGCGAACCACGCGGCCTTGCGCCAGGTCTTCGGCGGGGTGACCGAAGCGGGCACGGAGCCGAGGTCGAAGGTGCCGAGGCCGTCCAGCAGCGGCGCGGCGTACACGCGCACCTCGTCGTCCTGCTGTTCTTGCGTCTCCTGCTTCGAGACGGCCGGTTCGCCGAGGGTGACGCGCTGGCGCCGGGGCGGCTCTTCGGAGACCGGGTTCAGCTCGACGCGCTCGCGGGGGCTTTCCGGCCGGCTGGCCAGCGCGGCGGAGGTGGTCGCGACGCGTTCCTGCCGGGTGCGCCGGGTCGGCTGGGGGAGCGCGCTCTCCGGCGGGGCGAAGGCGCGGTGCTCCTCAGGAATCCGGTCCTGCGGGGGCGCGAAGGCGGCGCGCGATTCGGCGCGGCGGCTCTGGGCTTCCGGCTGCCGGCCAAGCGGGGCGGCCTGGCGGCTCTGCGGCTCGGCGGTGCGGCTCTGCGATTCGGCCGGTCGGCTCGGTGGTGCGGCCGGGCGGCTCGGTGGTGCGACGGTGCGGCTCTGCGATTCGGCGGTGCGGCTCGGCTGGCCAGGGGAAACGACGGTCTGGCGGGGTTCGGCCAGCCGATCCGGGACGGCGGCCTGGCGGCGTGAAGGTTCGCTCGGGGCCCGGCGGCCCTGCGGCTCGACCGGAGCCCGGCGGCGCTGCGGCTGCGGCAGCGGGGGCTCGCCGATCGGCAATGTGCCGCTCGAGGTGGGGAAGACGGGCTGGTTCGGGGCCGGGCGGTTGCCGTCGTCGGGCGCCCGGTTCGCGCGCGGGGCCGGTGCGCCGCGCTGCTGCGGGTTCTCGCTGCCCCGCTGCGCCGGAGCGGCCGGGCCGCCGCCGGTGCGGTGCCGGTGATGTCCGGCGGCGCGGGCGGGCACCACGGGAGTCCAGGTGCCGTCGGCGCGGACGCGGTGCCGCCCGGGGACGGTGACCTCGGCGTCCGACACCGCGCCGGGACGGTCAGCGTGCCGCGAACCGCCCATCGTGTTTCCCGTCATGCCGGTCCGACCCCTCCGCGAGAGGGGCGTGACGGCGCCGGGGCGGTCGTCAACCCGAACGGAGCAGGGAGGAAGAGAACGACGCTTGCGTCCACACTTGCGAACTCCCGAGCAAATGCACGCGCACGCGGAGAACGGCGCGCGGAGCCGCAGCTCCCGCGCGTCCTCCGGGCATAGCCCGGCGCAGACGCCAGGGTCCTCACGGACTTCACAGTAGGAAACCGGCAGGCGAATGTCTTCACCCATCCTGCAACTTGCACCGGTTTCACTCGACCGGGCGCGCCCGAACGGGCGGCACGTCACGCAGCGCAGCATGCCGTCCGGTATTTCCCCAGTTCGGGGGCTAATCAGCCGCCGCTGCGGTACTTCGCCTGCGTCGACTGGAGGGCCTTCACCGACGTCGCGCCGCTACCGACCGCGATGACGATGGCGAGGATGTCCAGCACGACGTTGCCGGAAGTGAGCAGCCAGGCGAACAGCGAGGCCGCGGTCGCACCGCCGGCCAGCGCCCAGCGGCTGCGCACGTACTGCGCCACCGGAGCCCCGCCCGCCCGCTTGCCCGCCGCGTTGTTCAGCATTGCCAGGTAGCCGACGTGGCCGAGGGACGCCAGCACGCTCGCGATAGCGATGATGACGGCGATGATGTTAATCATGTGTCCAGTCTGCCCGGTTTCCGTGCGGCGCGAATCGGGGATGCCCCGGATACCGCGTCAGCGGCCCAGCCTGCCGCGGCCGAGGTTCAGCAGAAGCATCGCGAGCTGACGGCCCTCCGGACCCAGTTCGCGGTAGCGCGCCAGCACGTCCATCTCGCGGTTGTAGACGATTTTCGTGCCGCCCGCGGCCATCCGGGCCGCGCCGATGGTCTTCGACACCTCTACCCGGCGCTTCACGAGCCGGAGGATTTCGGAGTCGAGGAAGTCGATCTCCTCGCGAAGCGACGAGATGTCCTCGCCCGCCGGCGTGTGCTCGGAAGGCTGGTCGTCGGCGTTCTGCGTCTGCGCGTTCATCGGGACCTCTCTGAAGTCCGGACTCCCTGTGGCCCAGGGACGGCGAAAGCCCCGGGTCCAGTGGACTCCGGGGCTGCGGGTGATGGCGGGTGGGGCACTACGCGATCACGGGAGCCGGAGTCCGGGTCCCGTAAAAAAATCGCTCGCTGCTGTGCCGCACGGGTTCAGTATGGCACAGGCGCGCCCGGTCGCCGCCGGAACGCCCGCACCCGCGCGTGCAGCACAAGGCTGATGAACAGCCAGAACAACGGCATCGCCGGCCAGAAGAACAGCGCGCCGCCGATCGCCCAGCGGACGATCAGCAAGGTCGCGAGCACCGCGACGATCCCGAGATGAACGCGCAACGCCGGATGTTCGCGCAAGGCCGCCCGGGTGAGCGGCCAACCGCCGCCGCGCGGCCGGGCGGGCGTCGGGCGGGGGAGATCGGAGGTGAGTTCGCCGAGTTCGTCGGTGTAGCGGACGGCGTAGACCGCGCGCAGCCGCTCTTCCACCTCTTCGAGTGTGAGCCGTCCTTCGGAACCGGCGGCCTGGATGGTCTCGGCGACGCGCTCGCGGTCGCCGTCGGAAGCCCTCAGCCGGGCGGGAATCTTGTCGTCCATACCGTTCGATGCTCCGCGCCGCGGCGGCCTCGCGCGTCGGACGCGAGGCGACACTGAGGCGTACGTCGACAAGCGCAGGCCGACCCCGTGGCTGTTCCGGGACTGTCGTACCCCCGGGGTAGCGTTGACAGACGATGGACACCCTCTTCGATCTCCCCGCAGACCCGCCCGCCCGCGCTGCCCGGCCGGGAACCGCAGACCTGCTCGAGGACCTCAACCCCGCCCAGCGCGAGGCGGTGACGCACGCCGGAGGTCCGCTGCTGGTCGTCGCGGGAGCCGGATCGGGCAAGACGCGCGTGCTCACGCGCCGGATCGCCTACCTGCTCGGGCAGCGCGGCGTGCATCCGGGCGAGATCATGGCGATCACGTTCACCAACAAGGCCGCCGCCGAGATGCGCGAACGCGTCGCGGCGCTCGTCGGCAAACGCGCGAACGCGATGTGGGTGTCCACGTTCCACTCGATGTGCGTGCGAATCCTGCGCCGCGAGGCGAAAACCCTCGACATGTCGTCGAGTTTCTCGATCTACGACTCGGACGACACGAAGCGGCTCATCACGCTCGTGGCGCGCGATCTCGACATCGACCCGAAGAAGTACGCCGCGCGCACGCTCGCGGTGCACATCTCGAACCTCAAGAACGAGCTGGTCGATCCGGACGAGGCGGCCTCGAAGGCGGCCAACGACCTGGAACGCCGGGTCGCCGAGGTCTACGTCGAGTACCAGCGCAGGCTGGCGAGCGCGAACGCGTTCGACTTCGACGACCTGATCATGCGGACAGTGTCGTTGCTGCAAGCGTTCCCGGACGTCGCGGAGTACTACCGGCGGCGTTTCCGGCACGTCCTGGTCGACGAGTACCAGGACACGAACCACGCGCAGTACACCTTGGTGCGCGTGCTCGCCGGCACCGAGGCCACGGATACCGGGATCGAGCCCGCCGAACTGTGCGTGGTCGGCGACGCGGACCAGTCCATCTACGCCTTCCGCGGCGCGACCATCCGCAACATCGAGGAATTCGAACGCGACTTCCCGAACGCGCACACGATTCTGCTGGAGCAGAACTACCGCTCCACGCAAACGATCCTGTCCGCGGCCAACGCGGTGATCGCGCGCAACCCCAACCGGCGGGCCAAGCGGCTGTGGACCGATTCGGGCGACGGCGAGAAGATCGTCGGCTACGTGTCGGACAACGACCACGACGAGGCCGCGTTCGTCGCGGGGGAGATCGACTCGCTGGCGGAGAAGGGCGAGGCGGACTACTCGGACGTCGCGGTGTTCTACCGCACCAACAACCAGTCGCGAGTGTTCGAGGAAATCTTCATCCGGCTGGGCCTGCCGTACAAGGTCGTCGGCGGCGTGCGGTTCTACGAGCGGCGCGAAGTGCGGGACATGATCGCGTACCTGCGCGTCCTCGCGAACCCCGACGACACGGTCAGCCTGCGGCGGATTCTCAACGTCCCCAAGCGCGGCATCGGCGACCGTGCCGAAGCCGTCGTGGCCACACACGCGGAGCGGGAACGGATCTCGTTCTGGGCCGCGCTGCGCGACGCGGTCGAGGACAAGGTGGCGCTGCTGAACCCGCGCTCGGCCAAGGCGATCACCGGGTTCGTGACGCTGCTGGACGAGTTGCAGGAGATGGCGTCGTCCGGCACCGAGGTGCACGACCTGCTCGAAGCGGTCCTGGAACGCACCGGCTACCGCGCGGAACTCGAGGAGTCGGACGACCCGCAGGACGCGTCGCGCGTCGAAAACCTCACTGAGTTGGTGACGGTGGCACGTGAATTCGCGGAGTTCACCGCCGAGGTCACCAACGACGAAAACGCGGAACTGGTCCTGGACGACGGCGTCCCCGCCCCTGGTTCGCTGCCCGCTTTCCTGGAACGGGTTTCATTGGTCGCGGACGCCGACTCGATCCCCGCGGCAGACGGTGGCGAGGAAGGCGACGGCGGCGCGGGCGTGGTCACGCTGATGACCGTGCACACCGCGAAGGGCCTGGAGTACCCGGTCGTCTTCTGCACCGGCTGGGAAGACGGCGTGTTCCCGCACATGCGCGCCCTGGGCGATCCCGCGGAGCTGGCCGAGGAACGCCGCCTGGCCTACGTGGCGATTACCCGTGCGCGGCAACGACTTTACGTGTCACGAGCCCTGACTCGGTCGGCATGGGGACAGCCGCAGATGAACCCGGCCTCCCGCTTCCTGGACGAACTGCCGCCCGATCTCGTCGACTGGCGGCGCCTCGAACCGTCCTCGCCGGGCTTCGGCAACTTCGGCTCGTCTTCCGGTTCCTCCTCCGGCCCGCGTGCCGCGACGACGTGGGGCCGCCGGTCCTCGACGTCGACGTCTTCGAGCTCGCCGTTTGGAAAGGGCTGGAAGGAGACAGTGGCCCTGAAGCTGGACGTCGGAGACCGGGTGAGCCACGACAAGTACGGCCTGGGCACAGTCATTTCGTGCGACGGCATCGGCCCGCGCGCGACGGCGACGATCGACTTCGGAGCGTCCGGCAAGGTCCGGCTGATGCTGATCGGCAGCGTGCCGATGGTGAAACTCTGAGAACTGCTGGGATTTCGGCGGTTTCGGTGGGTTGATCTCTCCGTGCCGTGCCGTGCCGTGCCGTGCCGTGCCGTGCCGTGCCGTGCCGTGCCGTGCCGTGCCGTGCCGTGCCGTGCCCTGCCCTGCCCTGCTGTGCTGTGCCGTGGTGCGTTCACCCCAGCGGGAGTCATAGCGGTCAGCCCAACCCACGCTCCAGCCCAACCCGTCAAACCGGCCGGCGCACCTTCTCCCCGCCCTTCGCCGCCCATCGTCCTCCCGGATTTCTCCGTCCCACCCAAGGCGTCAGTCAGCTTGCCTAGGCAGAGACTGGCCTGCGCAGATCCCCGACACGGCACAGGTCTCCCCTCCGCGCAGTGCCGTCCCGCCGCCACCGGACGCCTCTCGGGGCTAGCCCTTGAACCTCCGGCTCCTGACGCTGCTCTGCTCCCAAGGCACAGCGAGCCGCTCATGCCCGACGCCCTCTCCCGCCCCGTTCTGGACAACTTTCGCCGGACCGAGTGAACCCTCCAGCGATCAGCCGATCTTGTCGGTCCCCTCCGGCATACTGAGCTATATCGAACACAAGTTCGATGAAATGCGGTATGCTGTGGAAGGGACGCAGGGGGATGGACGCGGTGCTGTTTGGGGTATTTGCCGCTGGGGTACAGGAGTACCTGAGGAGAGTTGCGGGGACGGTTGCTGTGGGGACGGCAATCCGGCCAGCTCGGGACGTGCCAGGGGATGTGGCACGGCTGACCGCGGCGTGGCGCGCGTTGCTGAGGCAACACGCATTGGGGCCAGACGGCAGATGCGTCGTCTGCGGAGGATCGTCGCGCGCCGACGAGGGGATCGCGCGCTGGATGCCGTGGCGAAGACGCGCGGACCTCTGCACCGTGTGGCAGGTGGCAGTCGCCTACTTCGTCCGTCGCCTTCCGGGCAACGATCCGTGATGCCCGCTGACGGCCTAGGCCTATCCCAGACGCTCACGCGTGGCCTGGCGGAGATCGCCGCAGATTCCCTGCGGCACCAGATTGTTCGGAGCGACTTCCACACGATGCACTACGACGAAAGCAGGGCCGATTGACCGATATTCTGCTGCGGCATGCGGACTGTGCACCCGCGGCGCGGTTCAGCGCTACCAGCTGCGTGCGAAGCAGATTCCACTGCTAGCCGCAGGGATCGTTCCGCGCGGTTCAGGCACAGATGGCGACCATCGAGGCGGCAGCAGTTGCCCCTCTGCACTGGTTACCTGGCAGGCGCTCCGTCCGGCTCAATCTCAGGCGATGATCGCGGTGGGGCAGTAGATGCCCAATGCGCCAGCTGTCCGACAGGCAAGACGTGCTGCCACGCTCAGATGGCGTGCGTCGCGCGGCGGCAGAGAGAGCCAATGCGCCGGGTTGCACAGCGTGCGAGACGTGCGTTCACGCTCAGAGGGCACCCGTCGCGCGACAGCGGATGTCGCTGCACCGGTTGCCCGGCGGGCGGACGAGCAGGTCGGCTGACGGCGGACGAGACGAGCAGGTCAGTTGACGTTCACGCCGCGGGCAGCAAGCCACGGGCGCGGGTCGATCTTCTTGCTGCCGTCCTGCCACACCTCGAAGTGCAGGTGCGGGCCGGTGCTCTCGCCGCGGTTGCCGATCTCGGCGATCTGCTCACCGCACTTGACCTTCTGGCCCTCGCGGACGGAGAAGCTGTTCATGTGGCCGTAGACCTGGATGGTGCCGTCGTCGAGCTGGACGCGGACCCAGAGGCCGAAACCGCTGGCGGGGCCTGCCTGGATGACAGTGCCGTCGGAGGCGGCGTAGATCGGGGTGCCGATCGAGTTGGCGATGTCGATGCCGAGGTGGCTCGTGCCCCAGCGGGCGCCGAAGCCGGAGGTGAACGTGCCGTGAGCGGGCATGCAGGTCTTCGGGCGGGCGGCCTCTTCGGCGGCCTGGCGCGCGGCTTCGGTTTCCGCCTGCACGCGGGCCTTGGTGACCTTGGCGCTGTCGGCCATCTTCGCGGCTTCGGCGGAGGCGTCGACGGCGTGGCCGGTCGGCAGCAGTTCGGGAGCTCCCCCGGAGCCCGCGCTGCCGAGGGTGAACGAGGCGCTCGCGTTCTGTGCGTTGGCGAGCGGGGTGACCCCGGCGTCGGAGTCCCCGCCGCTGGTCGACTTGAGGGTCTGCCCGGCGGCGGCTGCGGCGAACGCGCCGGCCGCGACGGCGGCGACCACGACCCGTCCGCGAAGGGCGGAGGAGGGCGGGGAGATGCGGTGCTGTCCCCGGACGCGGATGACTGCACCGTCCAGTGCGTCTTTCAGCGCCGGGGAAGGGGCTTGGCCGCCGGGGGAGCGGTGTGAAGCCAAGACAGGGCCTTCCATCGTCGGGGAGCCGGGCGGAAGCGAACTCGGGCGGGGGATCCCGTGAACGAACCTCGGGGGTGATTCGCTCAGCGTTCTGCTTCGTGACCTGACTGTAATGGGGACCGGAGGACAGTAACGAAGCGGCGCCTCAATGAGCAAGGCGCGACCGGGCTTTCGGCCGAACGAGTGGCACGCATCGAGCTTCTAGCTGTGGAAACTACCCAAAGTTAACCGGGAACTACTTCACTGGATGTGGCTTGAGTCACATACCTTCGGATGGCCCAACGCCCTGAGGGCACTCCTGACGGCTTAGCGGACGAAATAACCGGCCGCCCAGGTGCGTTGAAGGAGTTTCACGCCGAGTTTTGTGATGGCGCTCACTCGCGCCAGGCCCGCCGGACCCTCATGGACGGCTTCGCTTCGCGACACCGCCAGGCTCGCCGGACCCTCTTGGACGGCTTCGCTTCGCGACACTTCGCGCCCACTCTCCGGCGACGGATCTCTCCCCGGAACCACGTGAACCAGGCCCGAGACCCGGTCCGTGCTGCCCCCGGCAGGTCCTGGCCATCCCGTCTCTGGCGGATCGTCCCCACGATCCGCCAGTTCTTGTCGCAACTCCGCGACCCGGCCCGGTCGCCTGTCCTCTCCGGCAGGCGACCGGACCGTCTCCGTCCTGGTCAGGCCCTCCCCGGCCTGACCGGGACGGAGATCGCGGCTCCCCTCCGCGAGGTGGCCGTTCACCTGCCCTCCCCGGCAGGTCTCGGCCGTCTCCACCTCGGTCCCGGCACGTCGTCCCCACGACCTGCCGGCACCCGCCGCGGCTCCCCTCCGCGGCCTGGTCGGGCGCCTGCCACGAACAGGCATCCGACCTCGTCCATCGCCCCCGCGATGTGTCCCCGTGCTTCGTCCCGCGCCGGAGTGACGCCCCGAACGCCACTCCCTTACGCGACTTCCCCGAAGTTTTTCCTCGACGCTCCCTCCGGCCTCCGGTCCCTCTGCCGTCGAGACCTCCGGCCCGCGTCCCTCTTACGCGGATCGGAGGATTTTTTCTTCGCACCTGTCAGACGCACGGGGACGGCCCGAGGTTCATCCGGCGCGGAATTCACCCGCAAGTGCGTTCCGGCCTGGTCGAGGCGGCCCTGCCGTCCGCCTGCCGGGACCGGTCCTTGCTAGCGTCGCGAGCGATGACTCCGCCGACCCCAGAGCCTCCCGACGGCGACTCCGCCCCGGACACCCCGGGCCGTCCCGCCGGATCCCGGCGTCCCAGCCTCGCCGAGCGCAAGGCCGCCGCCCGCGCCCGAGCCCGCCGTGACGCCGGTCGCGCGAAATCGGACCCGGCCGACAGTCCTGCCGACTCATCCCGCCGTGCCGGGACGACCGCGGAAAGTTCAGCCCCCGCCAGCAGCAGCGAGTCCTCAGCGAAAGACCCGGCTACTCAGTCCGGCGGAGGAGGCGCGTCACCCGAGACCTCCGACGCGCCCCCTGCCAAGGACCCGCGCGACAAGGCCGCACCGGCAGGCCTGACCAGCCGCCAAAAACCCGACGCTGACCCGATCGCGCGGAAGCCAGCGCCTCGCACCATCCCCAGCAAAGCCTCGAGCCAAGGCGAAAACCCGCCCCTCCTAGACCTCGCCGACCAAACCCCCTCCCCAAGGCTCCGGGCCGCCACTGCCCTCCTTGCACTCGGTGCCCTGGCCCTCGCCGCTGGGGCCATCGCCCCCGTCTCGCCCGACGCCGGGCCGGGCTACCTCTCCTGGCCGCTCCTCGTGATCCTCGCCGTAGTCCCGGCCGGAATCGCGTTCGCGGCGGCTCGCAGCGGGCGGCACGGCCTGGCCGCCGGTCTCGTCACCGGTCTCGCCGCTCTCGCGCCGGGACGGCTGATCCTCGATCTCCAATTCCTCGTCAACGGCTCCAAAACCATCCGCCCCGAGCTGTATCTCCCGGACCGGCTGCTCGACCGCAGCGGCGTAGGCATCGGGTTCTGGCTGCTGATCGCCGGGCACCTGCTCACGCTCGTCGCCGGAATCGTGGCCGCGCAAGTCGTGCGCGAGCGCAACGAGATCGCCGGAGGGGACGACAAACGCCGCTGGCGGTTGATCATTCCGCTGCTCGCCGTAGTCGCCGCGGTCGGATTGCTGATGACTCCGGTCCTCTCCGACGATCCGTTTCTCCTTGCGCGGTCAGCGTTTGAGGGTCCTGGGCTGGCGCTCGCCGGTTACCTTCTCCTCGCCGGCGCGCTGCCGGTCGCCGCCGTGCTCGGGGTTTCCGCCGGGTCCGACGGGGTCGCTCGGGGGACGCTCGGCGGGATCGTCGCGGCGGTGCTCGCCGTCGCGGTGCCGACGTTCGTCGCTGGGCTGGCCGTGTCGGGGCTGGGGGTGTCGACCGGCGCGTATCTCGCCGTCGTGCCGATGGTGCTGGTCCTCGTCCTCACTCCACTTGCGACACCGCAGCAGACCCAAACCGAACGCACCGACCTGGCTGGCGAGGCCCGCGTCCCTGGGCTCACCATGTGGCGCGCGCTCACCGCGTTGCTGGCATTGCTGACCGGAATCGCCGCGGCGATCGGCGCGTACGCTCCGCAACTCGGCAACAGCACGGACAGCCCGGCCCGCTTGCAACTGCTGATCGCGGCAGTTCTTGTCGTGCTGCCAACACCTTTCCTCCTCGCAAGCCGCATCGCGTCGTTCGCGCGCGGGGTGCTCGCGGTGTTGTGGGCCGGTGTCGTTCTCGCGGGAACGGCCGTGCTCAGTACCGCCATCACCGCTTCCGAGGCGACGGGACTCGGCGGGCTCGGCGGCGCGATCAGTTACCACCTCGGCGCGGGAGCCGTTTTCACCGCGATCGCGCTGGGGCTCGCCGGGCTTACCGGATTGGCCGCGGTGGTGACCGGCGTCGTGGAACGCGACGACACCGGTACCGAAGGGCCGCGGTCCCGAGTTCTGCTTCCGGCCGGAATCACCGCTGTGCTGGCGATCGCGACGTTCGGCACGCCGGTGTTCACCGCGCAGGATTACGCGCCGCCCGGTCTCTGGTCCGATTTCGACACTCCGTCGTGGGGATTGCTCGCCGCGGTGCTCGTCGTTCTCGGGACGCTCGGGCTGAGCGTGCGTTCGCGGCCCGGCGCCGCGGCGGCGGGGCTGACCGGAGCGGCGGTGCTCCTCGCCTTGCACGTCGCCGAGATTCCACTGGTCAGTTCTCTGTTCTCCACAGCGAAGCCGGGCCTGGGTTTCTGGCTCGGGCTCGCCGCGACAGCGGCGGCAGTGGTTGCCGCCGTCACCGCGGCCGCCGGTGCGAAGAAGTGAGTCCGCGGCGCGTCGTCCTAGTGGAACTCGCTAAAGAAACCGCGGCAATTCCCTTGGCGAGAATGCTGCGCGACGCCGGTCTCGAAGTCGTCCACGTTGGACACCTGGACACCACGGAAAAGATCGTGCGGACAACCGAACAGGAGGATCCAGACATTCTGGGCCTCCTCGGCGGTCCGATGCCCGAGGGCCTCGCTGAAGCGCTTCACGGCACCGACGTGATCGAACTGGGCGCCGAAAGCCTCGAAAAGGCCGTCGAAATGCTTGTCGGTGGGCGGTCTCACACCCTCGGCACACCCTCTGACCGCGCACGGTGACCGACTTCACCAGGTGCGGCGTCCCCTGCGTCTGCGCTGGTCGCTAACCTCGACTGGTCCGACAGCGCGGTCCGGAAAACGGACCACCACAGTGGCGTGTCGTCAGGAGACTGGAGTAGTGGACCTCTACGAGTACCAGGCGAGGGATCTCTTCGCCGCCCACGGAGTACCGGTTCTGCCGGGCGCCGTGGCAAGCACCCCGGAAGAAGCCAAGGCCGCCGCGGAGCAGATCGGCACCCAGGTCGTCGTCAAGGCGCAGGTGAAGGTCGGCGGCCGGGGCAAGGCGGGCGGCGTCAAGCTGGCCCAGACGCCCGACGAGGCGAAGGAGAAGGCGGAAGCCATCCTCGGCCTCGACATCAAGGGCCACATCACGCACCGCGTGCTGGTGGCGGAAGCCTCGGACATCGCGTCCGAGTACTACTTCTCCTTCCTGCTCGACCGCGCCAACCGCACTTTCCTCGCGATGGCGTCGTCCGAGGGCGGCATGGAGATCGAGCAGCTCGCGGTCGAGCGCCCGGACGCGCTCGCCAAGATCCCGGTCGACGCGATCAAGGGCGTCGACAAGGCGACGGCGCTCGAGATCCTGAAGGCCGGCAACTTCCCGGCCGAGATCATCGACGAGGCCGCCGACGTCGTGGTGAAGCTGTGGGAGACCTTCGTCTCCGAGGACGCCACCCTGGTCGAGGTCAACCCGCTGGTCCGCGACCCGCAGGACAAGATCATCGCCCTCGACGGCAAGGTCACCCTCGACGAGAACGCCTCCTTCCGCCACCCGGCGCACGAGGAGCTCGTCGACAAGCAGGCCGAGAACCCGCTCGAGGCGAAGGCCAAGGCCAAGAACCTCAACTACGTCAAGCTCGAGGGCGAAGTCGGGATCATCGGCAACGGCGCGGGCCTCGTGATGTCCACTTTGGACGTCGTGGCGTACGCGGGCGAGAAGCACGGCGGCGTGAAGCCCGCCAACTTCCTCGACATCGGCGGCGGCGCGTCGGCCGAGGTCATGGCGGCCGGGCTGGACGTCATCCTCAACGACACCGACGTCAAGAGCGTGTTCGTGAACGTCTTCGGCGGCATCACCGCGTGCGACGCGGTCGCGAACGGCATCGTCGAGGCGCTGAAGATCCTGGGCGACGAGGCCACCAAGCCGCTGGTCGTCCGCCTGGACGGCAACAACGTCGTCGAGGGTCGCCAGATCCTGGCCGACGCGAACCACCCGCTGGTCACCGTGGTGGACACAATGGACAACGCGGCCGACAAGGCTGCCGAGCTCGCCGCGGCAGGTGCGTGAGATGTCGATCCTGATCAACGAGAACAGCAAGGTCATCGTCCAGGGGCTCACCGGCTCCGAGGGCATGAAGCACGCGACCAAGATGCTGAAGTCCGGCACCAACATCGTGGGCGGCGTCAACGCCCGCAAGGCCGGCCAGACGGTCACCGTCGAGGGCAAGGACCTCACCGTGTTCGGCACGGTCGAGGAGGCCATCAAGGAGACCGGCGCCGACGTGTCGGTCATCTTCGTGCCGCCGAAGTTCGCCAAGGACGCGGTCATCGAGGCCATCGACGCCGAGATCCCGCTGGCCGTCGTCATCACCGAGGGCATCCCGGTGCACGACTCGGCCTACTTCTGGGCGCACGCGGTCGCGACCGGCAACAAGACCCGGATCATCGGGCCGAACTGCCCCGGCGTGATCAGCCCCGGCAAGTCGAACGCGGGCATCATCCCGGCCGACATCTCCCAGGGCGGCCCGATCGGCCTCGTGTCGAAGTCGGGCACGCTGACCTACCAGATGATGTACGAGCTGCGCGACATCGGTTTCTCGACCGCGGTCGGCATCGGCGGCGACCCGGTCATCGGCACCACCCACATCGACGCCCTCGAGGCGTTCGAGAAGGACGCCGATACCAAGGTCATCGTGATGATCGGCGAGATCGGCGGCGACGCCGAGGAGCGCGCCGCGGCCTACATCAAGGAGAACGTGACCAAGCCGGTCGTCGGCTACGTCGCGGGCTTCACCGCCCCTGAGGGCAAGACGATGGGCCACGCGGGCGCGATCGTCTCCGGTTCGTCCGGCACCGCCGCGGCGAAGAAGGAGGCCCTCGAGGCCGCCGGCGTCAAGGTCGGCAAGACCCCGAGCGAGACCGCGGTTCTCGCGCGCGAGCTGTACAACAGCCTCGGCTGACCAGCAGCGACTCCAACGGCGGAGGCCGGGCACCGACACGGTGCCCGGCCTTCGCCGTTTCCGCCCGCAACCGATCCGGCGCTCGGTGCGTCCAACCTCGCGGACGCCAAGGGCGGATGCGCTAGCGTGCAGTCACTCGTGAGCGGGGGACGCCGCCGGCGCGCCCGGGCACCGCAGGATCTCGAACCGCCGGTCGATGAGACAGGAGACCTTCCGATGACCTTCCCCAGTGGCGGGCCCGGCTACCCCCAGCAGGGCCAGCCGTCCCAGGGACCGCCCCCGTCGGGCGGGTTCCCGCAGCAGCCCCAGCCGCAGCAGGGCCCGCCTGCCGCGGGTGCCGGAACGCCGCCGAACCTTCCGCTGCTGCTGTCCCTCGGCGTCGCCGGACTCGGGCTGGTGCAGTACTTCCTCGGCTTCGCCGCCGAGGCGGGCACGGCCGGGCAGGCCATTCTGTTCCTGCTCGTCGGCGGTCTGCTGTCGGCGATGAACCTGCTGCCCAAGGGGCCGAAGACGCTGCCGTTCGCCGCGCTGTTCAGCGTGCTCGGCGGGCTGGGCGCGCTCGACAGCGTCATTTCCGGCCGCTCGTCCGCCATCGTGATCGTGGTGCTGATCCTCGGTCTCCTGCAGATGGCCGCGGCGGTCGCCGTGCTGCTGTTCGAGTACGGCGTGCTCAAGCCGCCGACAGCGCAGCCGGCTGCCCCGGCGTACCAGCAGCCCTACGGTCAGCCGGGCCAGTACCAGCCGACGCAGTACCAGCCTGCTCCCGGACAGCAGACGCCTCAGCAGGCTCCGGGGCAGCAGCCGCCGTCCCCGCAGCAGCCGCCCGCCACGCCGCCTCCGGGCGGACAGGCCACGACGTACGCGCCGCAACAGGGCCAGTTCTTCCAGCCGCCCGCCGACCAGAACAAACCGGGCACGCCGCCCGGAGGTTTCGGACAGCAAGGCTGATACCCCTGCGCATTACCCACCCGCTGTGACTCTCCGTGTCACAGCGGGTGTTTTTATTGCCCTCGTGCCACGACCGGGTGGGCGTTGGATTCGCCACGTCCGCCGGGCGGCGTGCCTCACCCGGACGGCCGAGCGCGGATGTCATGGTCGGGGACATGCAGGTGCTCACCAGTCCCGGACGCCCCGCGGGCGACGAGCCGGTGGGCGACTCCCTTGACCAGGATGTCCCGCAGGCACCCCGGTTGCGGGTGTTGCTCGTCGCGGCTCTCGGCCCGCTCGTCACCGGCTACGCGGCGGTCGCCACCCTGCTCGCGCTTGTCACGCTGACCGCCCAGCACGCGATCTTCTCCGCGGGCGGCGTGCTGCTGTCGGCGGGGCCCGGCTGGCTGGCCGCCTACCAGGTCGAACTCGGGATCGGCGGTCATCCGCTCGGGATGCTGCCGCTGCTGCCGACGGTCGGCGTGGTGCTGCTCGTCGCGCGGGCGGCGGCCAAGGCGGTGCGACAGCTGCGCTGCGCCCGGCTGCGACACGCGGTCCCGTTGATCGCCACGATTTCCGGTGCACACCTGGTGTTCGGCGTGCTGATTTCGCTGCTGTCGATCGGCGAACCGGTGCGGGCGAACTTCTGGCTCGCCGCGGTGGTGCCCGCTGTGATCTCCGGACTCGCGGCTACCGGCGGGGTGCTTCGCCGTTTCGGGATGCCGCAGGTGCTCGCCGATCGGCTCGATCCATTGGCTCTTCGCGGTTTGCGCGCAGGCCTGCTCGGGCTGTTCGCTCTGCTGGCGGCGGGCGCTCTGACACTGACCGCGGCCACGGCGCTGTCCGCGCGCACGGTGTCCAGCCTGTTCGAGCCGTCTTTCGGCAGCAGCTTCGGACTGTTCCTGCTTTCCGTGCTGTACCTGCCAAACGCCGTGGTCGCCGCGATGTCGTTCGTGAGCGGGCCCGGGTTCAGCATCGGGACCCTCGACGTGCACCTCATCGGCTACCGCGGCGGTTCCGTCCCAGGGGTTCCGTTGCTGGGCGGCATTCCCGAGCACGCCGCGTCGTGGTGGCCGGTGCTGCTGGTGCTGCCGCTGGCCGTCGGGGTGCTGGTCGGCTGGTCGGTCCGCGCGGTGGACGAGGACCCGGCGGCGCGGCTGCGGGTCGTGGTCGTGGCGGGAGCGGTCGTCGGGTTCGGCTGCGTGCTGCTGGGCACGCTCGCCGGCGGACGGCTCGGCGACGGTCCGTTCGACCCGGTCAGCGTGCCGGTCGGGGTGGCGTCGATCGTGGCGTTCTGCTGGATCGTGATTCCGGCCGGGTTCGTGGCGTTCTTCGCGGGGGCGCACTCTCCGATGCGGCCGGTCGGTTCGCTTGAGGTGGAGGACGAGGAGCCGGAAGCCGGAGCCGAGTCGGATGCGGCTGAGGATGGCGAGCCGGAGGAGTCCGAGTCCGATGAGGACGTTGCGGCCGAGGAATCCGAAGAAGACTCGGACCTGGCCGAAGACTCCGAAGAGACTGAAGACGCCGAAGACTCCCCGGACGACGAGGACTTCGACGCCGAGGCCGACGCCGAACTGGGCCTCGACCTGCCGGAGGACGAGCCGGAAACCGAGGCCGACGCGACCGAGGACAAGGCTGAAGACAAGTCCGAAGACAAGCCCGAAGCCCCTGCCGAAGAGCCGGACGCTGTGACCGAGTCCACCGAGGACTCCGGCGACGCGAAGCCCGCCGAGGACGACCGTTAGGGTTGGGGCGACCTGGTGAAGCGCCGTGCGCCCGAGGCGTACCGCCGTGCAAGGAGCCCGTTCTGGCCAGCCGCTTGGAACTGCCCACTCCGGTGAAGATCGTCGTGCTCGCGTCCGGGTCCGGCACGCTGCTGCAGGCAGTGCTCGACGCCGTCGGGCAGCCCGGGTTCCCGGCTTCCGTCGTCGCGGTCGGCGCGGACCGCACCGGCATCGAGGCGCTTGCGCGGGCGGAGCGGGCCGATGTGCCGTCGTTCACCGTGCGCGTCGCCGACCATCCGGACCGGGCCGCGTGGGACCGCGCGCTCGCCGAGGCCGTCGCGGCTTACCGGCCCGACCTCGTGGTGTCCGCGGGCTTCATGAAGATCCTCGGACCGGAGTTCCTGTCGCGGTTCGCGGGCCGCGTGATCAACACCCACCCCGCGCTGCTGCCGTCGTTCCCCGGGATGCACGCGGTCGCCGACGCGCTGGCCGCGGGCGTGCGCGTCACCGGATCGACGGTGCATTTCGTCGACGCCGGGGTGGACACTGGCCCGGTCATCGCCCAGGAGGCGGTGCCGGTGGAGACCGACGACACCGAAGACGTCCTGCACGAGCGGATCAAAGCCGTGGAACGCAGGCTGCTGGTTGAAACGATCGAGCGACTCGGCCGTGGTGGGTGCACCGTGGACGGACGAAAGGTGAGGTTTTCGTGAGCACAGCACAGGGACGGCGCCCGGTCCGGCGCGCGCTGATCGGCGTCTCGGACAAGGCCGGCCTGCTCGAGCTCGCGACCGGCCTGCACGCGGCCGGCGTGGAGATCGTGTCGACCGGCGGCACGGCGAAGGTCATCGCGAACGCCGGGGTCCCGGTCACGCCGGTCGAGCAGGTCACCGGGTTCCCGGAGTCCTTTGACGGCCGGGTCAAGACGCTGCACCCGCGCGTGCACGCCGGACTGCTCGCCGACCAGGGCAACGACGACCACGTCGCGCAGCTCAAGCAGCTCGACATCGCGGCGTTCGACCTGCTCGTGGTGAACCTGTACCCGTTCCAGGCGACTGTCGCGTCCGGCGCGAGCCCTGAGGACTGCGTCGAGAACATCGACATCGGCGGCCCCGCGATGGTGCGCGCGGCCGCGAAGAACCACGGCAGCGTCGCTGTCGTCGTGGACCCGGCGCGGTACGCGTGGGTGCTCGAGCAGGTCTCCGCGGGCGGCTTCGAACTCTCGGACCGTAAGCGGCTCGCTGCGCAGGCGTACGCGCACACGGCTGCGTACGACACGGCTGTCGCTTCGTGGTTCGCCAACGCGTACGCGCCTTCGGACGACAGCGGCTTCCCGGACTTCCTCGGCGCGACGTGGGACCGTGCGGACGTACTGCGCTACGGCGAGAACCCGCACCAGAAGGCGGCGCTGTACCGCAGCGCGCAGCCGGGCCTCGCGCACGCGGAGCAGCTTCACGGCAAGGCGATGTCGTACAACAACTATGTCGACACTGACGCCGCGCGCCGGGCCGCCTTCGACTTCTCCGAGCCAGCCGTCGCGATCATCAAGCACGCCAACCCGTGCGGGATCGCTGTCGGCGTGGACATCGCCGAAGCGCACCGCAAGGCGCACGCCTGCGACCCGGTGTCCGCGTACGGCGGCGTGATCGCCACGAACCGCCCGGTGAGCGTCGCGGCGGCGGAGCAGATCGCCGAGGTCTTCACCGAGGTCGTGCTCGCCCCCGACTTCGAGCCGGAAGCGCTGGAAATCTTGCAGCGCAAGAAGAACGTGCGGCTGCTGAAGCTGCCCGCGATCGAGAACGCGGCCCCGGTGGAGTTCCGGCCGATCTCCGGCGGCGTGCTCGTGCAGACCGCCGACGCGATCGACGCCCCCGGCGACAACCCGGCGAACTGGGAGCTGGCCACCGGCTCGCCCGCCGACGAGCAGACCCTGGCGGACCTGGAATTCGCGTGGCGGGCACTGCGCGCGGTGAAGTCCAACGCGATCCTGCTGGCGCACGAGCAGGCGACCGTCGGGGTCGGCATGGGCCAGGTCAACCGCGTCGACTCGTCGCGGCTGGCAGTCTCGCGGGCGGGCGACCGGGCGAAGGGCTCGGTCGGCGCGTCGGACGCGTTCTTCCCGTTCCCGGACGGGCTCGAGGTGCTGATCGAGGCAGGCGTGCGCGCCGTCGTGCAGCCCGGCGGGTCCATCCGCGACGCCGAGGTGATCGCCGCCGCCGAGGCCGCCGGGATCACGCTGTACCTGACCGGAACGCGCCACTTCGCGCACTGATTTTGTGCTGGCCGGCCGGGACTTTCGGGTCCCGGCCGGTTTTTCATCCCTCGTGTCCCTCGCGCAAGATCGCGTAGACGACCTCGTCGCGGTAGCCGCCGTCACGCCAGGTGACCTGGCACAGCAGACCTTCGCGATGGAAGCCGGTCTTCTCGAGCGCCTGCTGCCCGTCGAGGTCGTCGCTGTCGACGAAGGCTTCGAGCCGATGCGCGCGGGTGTGCCGGAAGAGCTGGTCGACGAGCAGCTGGTACGCCTTGTCCATGCCGTGCCCGCGGTAGTCCGGCAGCAACGTGACGCCGACCCGGAAGCACCCACCGGCCGGCCCGCCCCGATCGGCGGCTTCCCAGGTCGCCATCCCCGCGACGGCCGAGTCGGCAGTCACCGCGACCGCGCTTGAAGCCGGGCTGAGGAACCCGTCCTCAGCGAAACGGCGTCGTGCCCGCGGCCCGGTGAAACTCGTCCACTGGAAGGCCGCGGCGACGTCCGGGTCCGTGGAGAACCGGTCGAGCACCGGCAGGTCAGCTTCGGCGAAACCCCGCAGGGCGATGTGTCCTGTCTTCATCAGGGTTCCCAGTGTAAAGAGCTGTTTTCGTGGTGTCCCGGTGATCTTTCGGGTTCTTCCTTCGTCCGCGCTTGACAGCCGGGGAGGGGGCGAGTGAGACTGGATGGTGTCGAACGGGTGTTCGATCCTGTTCGGCGCAGTGGTGTGTTTTTGGGTGCGATTGTTGGGTGACCGTGCGGATTCCGCGCGGATGAGGATGCGGAACCGCCTTCCCCGCGGTGTGCCGACGTCCGTCCCGGGCTGGGTTTGACGACCCTGCTCCCGGGGCGGGCTGTCGGTCGATCTCGGAGGAAGGAGGGGACCGGTGACGACCGGAGTGGCTTCGGGGGCTGCTTCTTCGGAGCTCGCTTTTCCGGGGGCTGCTTCGGAGATCGCGGGAGAACCGGGAGCTTCAGAGGCCGCGGGGGCGGTTTCCGGAGCCGAGGGGACTTCTGCGGACGGTTCGGTCGCGGCTGGTTTTTCGGGGGCGGGTGCGGCCTCGGCTCTGGCCGGGATGGCTTCGGGGGCTTCCGGAGCGCGGGGCGGTTCGACCGCGGCCGGGGTGGGCGGCGCTTGGTCTCTGTCCGAGGCTGTTCCCGGGGCAGCCGGTTCTTCGGTGACGGCCGAGGACCTGGACGTGCCGATACTGCCTGCTGCCTCTGCCGATCTCCTTGGCATTGCGGGGATTCCAGCGAAGCCGAAGAAACCCGCCAGGCCGTCTCGGAAGAACTTCTCCGACGCGGAAGTCTTAGCTTCCGCCGCCACGAGCGTGCCGGAGGCGCGGCCGGCACGCTCGTGGGAAGTATCGGTGCCATGGGCGGCGATCGAAGCCTTGGCGAAGGAACGAACGCCGGTCGCCGCGATGTCCGCAGGGTCGCCGAGGTCGATGTTTTCGTTGGGGGAGAACGGATCTCATGCCCGGCCGAGTTCTCTGGACGTGGCGTACGAGCCATGGACGCCGGCCAACTTCGGCCGAACGGCAGAAGCCGGCTCGTCGACGCTTCGTTCACGGGCACGGTCAGGTCCGTCGGTCGAATCCGGTCGTGAACTTCCTGCCAGGACTGCGGAGTCTGCTGGCGCGCGTATGTCCAGCGGACCTGATTCCCCGGCCCCGCTCACCCCTCCGACTCAGCTGCACCCCGCAACTCCGTCTAACTCCGGTCCGAAAACTCCGCCCGAGAGTCCGCTCGCTCCTCCGACCCCACTGCACCCCGCAACTCCACCCGACTCAGCAACCCCGCTTAACCCCGAAGCTCCCGACTCGCCGAAACTCCGCCCTCCAACCCGGCTCCACCCAGCCGACCCGCCCTCGCCCGCCGACCCGCCCGCACCCGCGGACCCCTCGCACCCGCTGGCCAAACTGACCGCCCTCCCCGGCGTCAGCACTGCCAGCACTGTCGCGGCCGAGCGGGCTTCCCGGGCCGACTGGGGCCAAGCCGCCGGGCGGATGCTCCCCGTGGCCCCAGCCCTGGCCGACCTCCTCCCCGGGGCCGGATTGCGCCGCGGAAGCATCGTCGCGGTCCACCACTCCACTTCGTTGCTGTTCGCGTTGCTCGCGGAAGCGACCGCCGCCGGGGCGTGGGCGGCGGTCGTCGGTGCCCCGTCGCTGGGGATCGTCGCGGCGGCTGAGCACGGGGTCGCCGTCTCGCGGCTCGCGTTGGTTCCTCAGCCGGGGGCCGAATACCAAGCCGTGATGGCCGCGTTGCTCGACGGCGTCGACCTCGTGGTCACCGAGCCTCGCTCGGTCCGGCCGGACGTCGCGCGCAGGCTCGCGGCGCGGGCGAGGAATCGCGGGGCGGTGCTGCTTTCGTTGGGGCCTTGGCCTTCCGCCGACGTCGAGCTGCACTGCGCCCCGGGAGCCTGGACCGGGGTGCTTGAGCACGGTGCCGGACATCTCCGTTCCCGCCCCGTCGAAGTGCACGCCCGGGGACGCGGCGCGGCGGCCCGGCCTCGGTCGGCGTCGGTGTTTCTGCCCGGTCCGGACGGGCGGGTTTCCCGGGGCGAGAAGCGCGCCGCAGCACGGGAAGAAGCAGTCGGATGACCGGAAGTGTCCACAAAGGACAGAAAGACCCACGCCGCCATCCGACGCGGATGCTGGTCTTGTGGTGTCCGGACTGGCCCGCGGTCGCTGCGGTCGCCGCGGCGGGGAGTGTGCTTACCCGGCCAGCGGCGGTGTTCCATGCGAACAGGGTCGTCGCGTGCACCGCGGTCGCGCGCTCGCGGAACATCCGGCGCGGGATGCGGCGGCGAGAAGCGGAATCCCAATGCCCGGACTTGGCGGTGTTCGGCGTAGACGACGCTCGGGACGCGCGGTTGTTCGAGAATGTCGCGTCTGCGGTGGAGGAGTTGGTCGTCGGGCTGGAAGTGGTGCGGCCGGGGCTCCTCGCGGTTCCCGTCGCGGGTGCGGCCGGGTATTTCGGCGGCGAACCGCAGCTCGCGGAGAAGCTGGTGGACCAGGTGGCCGCGGCGGCCGGGGTCGAATGTCAGGTCGGCGTGGCGGAAGGGTTGTTCGCGGCGACCCTCGCCGCACGGCAGGGCGCGCTGGTCGAAACTGGGCGGACGGCCGAATTTCTCGCTCCGTTGCCGGTGATCGAACTGGACCAGCCAGGTTCTGAGCGAGCGGACCTGGTCGGCCTGCTCGCCCGGCTCGGGCTGCGCACGCTCGGCGCGTTCGCCGAACTCGGCGAGCGGGACGTCGCCGCTCGGTTCGGGCGCACCGGGGTGCTCGCGCATCGGCTGGCCCGGGGGCTGTCCGACCGGCCGCCGTTGCGCCGCAGTCCGCCGCCGGAATTGTCGCTCGCCGAATCGTTCGACCCAGTGCTCGCCCGGGTGGATGTCGCCGCGTTCATGGCCAAAAAGCTCGGCGCGCGGTTCCATGCCGCGCTCGCGGATCGCGGGCTCGCGTGCACACGATTGGGTATATACGCGACCACCGAGAACGGGGAGCAGCTCGGTCGCGTCTGGCGTTGTGCGGAACCACTTACGCCGCAAGGGGTTGCGGACCGGGTCCGGTGGCAGTTCGAGGGATGGCTCAAGGCCGCGCCCGGCGAACGGCCCACGGCCGGGGTCGCGCGGTTGCGGCTCGAACCGGAAGAGACTGTCGAAGGGAGGTCATTGCAGCTGGGGCTGTGGCGGGGGAGCGATCCCGGAGCCGGCCCCGGCGAGGACGAGGAATTGGCTGCCGAACGGGCGGGCCGGGCATTCGTGCGAGTGCAAGGCTTGCTCGGCCCGGAAGGCGTGGTCACACCGCTGCTCGACGGCGGGCGCGATCCGGCGAGCCGGGTCCGGCTCATTCCGTGGGGCGACCCGCGGGAAGCCGCCGGGCCACCGGACGCCACGTGGCCGGCCCGGCTGCCTTCCCCGTCTCCGGCGACGGTGCTGGAACAACCGTTGCCAGTCCAGGTCATCGACGAACAGGGGCGGCCAGTCGGCCTCACCGCGCGCAAACGGCTGACCGCGCCGCCGCACGGACTTCGCGTCGCGGGCGGGCCGCCGCGGCCGATCACCGGATGGGCGGGCCCGTGGCCGGTCACGTCGGGCCGTCGGTCGACCGGGCCGCAGCAAGCCCGGCTGCAATTGCTGCTCGCGGCAGGGGAAAACGAAGCACCGGAAGCGGTGCTCGTCCTCTGTTCCGGAACTGAAAATCCAATGTGGACTGTGGAGGGAAGTTACGACTGACGGAAAGCTGCCCGACGCTTGCCGAAAAATCCTGTGAAGACAACGAAAGGAAGCCGAAGATGATGGACCACGACCTGCCGACGCCCCGCGTTCCGGTCGAACCGCCGTGCCCGTTCGACCCGGCGCTGCTCGCGCTGCTGATCCCGCAACCCCGTCGATCGCCCGAGAACCGGGTGGACTGACGATGGGCTGGAACAACCCGCCGGTCCCGTGGAAGGACCTCGCGCGGGCGCTGTCGGGCGGGATGCCGCCTGGCGACCACGGTGACAGTCCGGCATGGGGGCGCAAACGCGAGGCGTATCGCCGACCGGCTGACATCCCACCGCCGCGCAGCGACCTGGAAGCCGGGCCGCGAGTGGCGTACGCCGAGCTGCACTGCCACTCCAACTTCAGTTTCCTCGACGGTGCCAGCCACCCCGAGGAACTGGTGGAGGAGGCCGCGCGGCTGCGGCTCGACGCGATCGCGCTCACCGACCACGACGGCATGTACGGCGTGGTCCGGTTCGCCGAAGCGGCCAAAGAGCTAGGCGTCGCAACGGTATTCGGCACCGAGCTGAGCTTCGGGCTGTCCGGCCCGCAAAACGGCGTCGCCGACCCCGAAGGCGAACACCTTCTGCTGCTGGCCCGCGGCGACGACGGCTACCGCAGCCTGTGCCGCGCGATCACCGCCGGACAGCTGCGCGGCCACGAAGACGAAAAAGCGGAACGTGCCGAAAAAGGCCGTCCGATCTACGACTTGCACGCGGTGGCAGAAGAAGTCGCGGGGAAATGCGCGGTGCTTACCGGCTGTCGCAAGGGATCCGTGCGATCGGCGTTGATGCGCGAAGGCCCGGACGCCGCGCTCGCCGAACTGAGCCGGCTGGTCGACCTCTTCGGCCAGACCCAGGTATACGTCGAGCTGATCGACCACGGCCAGCCGCTCGACAGCGTGCACAACGACCTGCTCGCCGAGATGGCCAGCGAGCTCAAACTGCCCACCGTCGCCACCACCGCCGCGCACTACGCCCGCCCGGAACGCGGCCGTCTCGCTGACGCGCTCGCCGCCATCCGAGCCCGGCGCGGCATCGACGACCTCGAAGGCTGGCTGCCCGGCGACGCCGCCGCGTTCTTGCGCTCTGGAAACGAAATGGCGGAAGTCTTCCAGCGGTACCCGGGCGCGGTGCAGCGGTCGGCGTTGCTGGGCATGGAATGCGCCTTCCCGCTTGAGCTTCTCGCGCCGGAGCTGCCGCCGTTCGACGTCCCGCCTGGCGAGACCGAGACCACGCACCTGCGAACCCTCGTCAAGAAAGGCTTCAAAGAGCGCTACTCGGGCAAAGAGCACGAAGACAAGGCCTGGCAGCAGATCGAGCACGAGATGGGGGTGATCGAGAAACTCGAGTTCCCCGGGTATTTCCTGATTGTCTGGGACATCGTCCGGTTCTGCCGGGATAGCGGAATCCTGTGCCAGGGAAGGGGTTCAGCGGCCAACTCGGCGGTGTGCTACGCGCTCGGGATCACCAATGTCGATCCCATCGAGTACCACCTGCTCTTCGAACGGTTCCTCGCGCCCGACCGCGACGGCTACCCGGACATCGACATCGACATCGAGTCCGACCGGCGCGAGGAAGCGATCCAATACGTCTACGGCAAACACGGCAGGCTCAACGCCGCACAGGTCGCGAACGTGATCACCTACCGCGCCCGCTCCGCGATCCGCGACGCCGCCCGGGCGCTCGGCTACTCGCCCGGCCAGCAGGACGCGTGGAGCAAGCAGATCGACCGCTGGGGCGCCTTGCAACGCACGGAAAAGGACCACGACCACGACATCCCGCGCGACGTCGTGCAGCTCGCCTTCGCGCTCGAAGACTTCCCGCGGCACCTCGGCATCCACTCCGGCGGCATGGTGATGTGCCGGGAACCGGTGAGCCAGGTGTGCCCGGTCGAATGGGCGCGGATGGAGAACCGCAGTGTGCTGCAGTGGGAG
Organism: Amycolatopsis sp. NPDC059235; assembly: GCF_042754125.1. Lineage (NCBI taxonomy): Bacteria > Bacillati > Actinomycetota > Actinomycetes > Pseudonocardiales > Pseudonocardiaceae > Amycolatopsis > Amycolatopsis sp. NPDC059235. The sequence goes on along the minus strand of NZ_JBHZAG010000015.1, from coordinate 27,213 downwards.
AAGGAGGATTGCGCCGCGGCGGGGCTGGTGAAGTTCGACCTGCTCGGGCTCGGCATGCTCTCCGCGTTGCACTACATGCTCGACCTGGTCAAGGAGTACAAGGGCGAGAAGATCGATCTCGCCGAGCTGAACCTCAACGACGAGAACATCTACGACATGCTTTGCCGCGCCGACGCGATCGGCGTGTTCCAGGTGGAGAGCCGGGCCCAGCTGGCGACCTTGCCGCGGTTGCGGCCGCGGGAATTCTACGACCTGGCCGTGGAAGTCGCGCTGATCCGCCCCGGCCCGATCCAGGGCGGTTCGGTGCACCCGTACATCCGCCGCAAACAAGGGCGCGAGAAGTGGGAGTACGACCATCCGCTGCTGGAGAACGCTCTGGAGAAGACGCTGGGGGTGCCGCTGTTCCAGGAGCAGATGATGCAGATCGCCCTGGACGTCGCGAACTTCACCCCGGCCGAGGCCGACCAGTTGCGGCACGCGATGGGGTCGAAACGGTCGCAGCGGAAAATGGAACGGCTGCACAAGCGGTTCCTCGACGGAGCCATCGCCAACGAGGTGGACGCGGAGCTGGCGGAGAAGATCTTCCAGAAGCTCAAGGCGTTCGCCAACTTCGGCTTCCCGGAAAGCCACGCGCTGAGCTTCGCGCATCTGGTGTTCGCGAGCGCGTACTTCAAGCACTACCACCCGGACGCGTTCTGCGCTGGGCTGCTGCGGGCGCAACCGATGGGGTTCTACTCGCCGCAGTCGCTGGTGGCGGACGCGCGCAGGCACGGCGTCACCACGCTCGGTCCGGACCTCAACCTGAGCCTTCCGCACGCGACGTTGGAAGCGTTGCCGGACAACGGAAAACTCCACGCGGTGCGCGGCGGGCTCAGCACCGTCCGGATGATCGGCGAAACGCTGGCCGAGGAGATCGTGGCGGAACGGCGGGCGAACGGCCGCTACGAGAGCATGTCCGACCTCGGCAGGCGCGTCCGGCTCAGCACGCCACAGCTGGAGGCGTTGGCCACCTCGGGCGCGTTCAGTGCGTTCGGCCCGGATCGGCGGCAGGCGTTGTGGTCCGCGGGCGCGGTCGCGCAGGACCGGCCGGAGAAGCTGCCCGGCACCGGCGTCGGCGTGGACGCGCCGATGCTGCCCGGGATGGACGGGCTCGACCTCGCCGCCGCCGACGTGTGGGCCACCGGGATCTCGCCGGACAGCTACCCGACGGAGTTCATCCGCGACCGGCTCGACGCGCTCGGGGTGATCACCGCCGACCAGCTGCTGAGCCGGGACGACGGGGAACGGGTGCTCGTCGGGGGAGCGGTCACGCACCGCCAGCGCCCTGCGACCGCCGGTGGAGTCACGTTCCTGAACCTCGAGGACGAGACCGGCATGGTGAACGTGATCTGCACCCTCGGGCTGTGGCAACGGTTCCACCGGATCGCGCGGGGCAGCGCGGCGTTGCTGGTGCACGGAGTGCTCGAAAAAGCGGACGGCGTGGCGAGCGTGCGCGCACAGAAACTCGAGCAGCTGACGCTGCGGATTCCCACGAGATCGCGGGACTTCCGATGACCGGCGGGCAGTTCGTGGACACACGCCTTCCGGCGGCTCGCAGCCACCCCGTCGACGAGGCGGCGCCGGGGCTGATGTCATCCTGTCGGGGTGACGGAGACCGGCGAGGACTACACCGAAGCACGACTTTCCGGCCAGTGGTGGGAAAAACGCCAGTTCGTGGGTTGCGACTTCACCGAGGCGGACCTGCGCGACCTGCGCACCCGCGGCTGCACCTTCGACAACTGCGACTTCACCAAGGTCGATCTCGCCGGCTCGCGGCACGACGCGTCGGCGTTCCGCTCGTGCACGTTCGACCGCTCAGTGCTCGCCGACAGCCGCTGGTCGTCGTGCTCGCTGCTTGGTTCGTCCTTTGTGGACTGTCGATACACCGGGATCGCGCTGACCGAATGCGATCTGTCGCTGGCGTCGTTCGCGCGCGGCCGGTTGCGGAAACTGGACCTGTCGGGTCTGCGGATGCGGGAAGTGAACCTCAACGAGACGGATCTGACGGATTCCGACCTGCGGGGCACGGATCTGTCCGGAGCCCGGATGATCGGCGCGAAGCTTCCCGGCGCGGACCTGCGCGGCGCGGTCGTCGACGCGAACGGGCTGGTGCAGGCCGATCTGCGCGGCGCGTACGTGGACGTCGAACTGGCGGTGGCGTTCGCCGCGGCTCATGGCTTGGTCGTCAAGTAGCCCGTTTCCGGGCACGAAAAAGGGGCGAAGCCCGCTGGCCCCGCCCCTCTTCCGCGTCCTCAGTCGATCGGCGGTTCGCCCGGGTCGAGTTCGATCAGGTCGCCCTCGGCGAGCAGTTCTTCGATGCTCGCCGGCAGCAGGTACGCCGACCCGCCGCCGGGCTGGTTGAACCACGGGATCGCCACCCCGGCAAGGGTTTCGAGCGGCCGCTGCACCCGGTACACGTGGTAAGGCCGGTTCACCCACTCCGGCACCAGCGAACGCTCCTCGAACGGGGTGCCCGCCGCGTAGGTCAGGTTGCCGTTCGGGCCGCCGAAGCGGTCCAGCTCGCTGCCCGCGGGCAGTTCGCGCAGTTCCTTGCCGCGGAACAGGGTCAGCGGCGGTTCTCCGGACAACGGCGCGATCGGCCACTGCCCGCCTCCGCCGGTTCCGTTGGCGCGCACCGGTTCCTCGCGCCGCACCGGCGGTTCTCGGCGCTGCGGCGGGCTGACCGGCGGCGCGACCTGGGTGGGCGGAGCGCTGACCGGCGAGGCGATCTGCGTCGGCGGGGCGCTGACCGGAGGGGCCACCTGGGTCGGCGGGCTCACCGGTGCCGCGATCTGCGTCGGCGGAGCGGGCGGCGGGGTCTGCCGGGCCGGCGGTTCGTCGTCGGCCAGCAGCTGATCTGCCGGCGTGAACGCGGTCTGCTCCTGCGGCGGCACGTTCTCACGCGGCCGGACCGGGAACGAGCCGGTCGCGACCTCCGGCGACAACGTCGCCACCACCGGCGGCTTCGGCGTGTCCGCGACGGGCTCAGCCGGCGCGGGGGCTTCCGGCGCGACGTACCCGTCGGGGTACAGCAGCACCTTGCCGAGCATGAACGCCGCGGCGTCCTCCGCGTCGCCGAACACCGCCGGGTTGATCAGCTCGCCGTCGTACCAGCCGACGCGCCAGCCTTCGCCCACCTGCTCGACGCTCCACCCGCGTTCGGTGGGGCCGCCGAGCCGGTACGCGGCCTCGGGCACGTTCAGCTCGTCGAGCTTCGCCTGCAGGTCGGCCAGCTCCGGTTCGGCGGGCTGCTCCCGCCGCGGCGCCGGAGCCGGTTCGGCCTGCTCCCGTGCCGCGCGCCGCCCGCCGGACGGCGGGGGCACCGGCATCTCCGGCACCGGAAGCCCGCCGGGGATCTCGGCCCCCGGCATGATCATCGCGGTCGGCGGGCCCGAGTCGTACTCGGCCTCGCGGCGGTTGTCGTCCTCGTAACCGCTGGAGTGCGTGAACAGTTCCGCCCGCTGCTCGTCGTCGTCGCGGGACGGTTCGTTGCCGTGCGTGAAGAGCACCGGCTCGTCGCCGGCGTCGACCGGCTGGTGGACGTCGGTCTGGTCCTCGTCGTCGTCCGGGTGTCCCGGACCGGTGCCGTTGCGACCGGGGACGAGGTCGTGGTGGACGTCGGTGTGGTCCTCGTCGTCGTAATGACCGTCGTGACCATCGTGACCATCGTCGTAGCGGTCGTACTGCGCGCCGTCGAAGTCCTGCTCGAACGGCGGCTCCGCGGGACGCTCCGGCGCGGTGCCGTGGCGGCCCTCAGCCTCCTTCTCGCGCCCCCGGCCGTGCGCGGCGGCCAGCCCGGCCGCGGCCAAGCCACCGGCCGCTGCGATCCCGGCCGCGGCCGCCCCGACGTGACTGCTGCCGTGCTCGTCCGCCGGTTCGGCCTGGCTGTCGGTTTCCGCGCCGCGCCGTCCGCCGGCCTCGGCGTTCAGCCGCACGTCCTCCTGACGGCTGTCGTCCGCTTCGGCATCCGGCTGGGCTCGCCGACGGCCGCCCTCCTGGTCGGCGTCCGCTGCCGCGCCGCGACGACCCGCGTCCGGCTCGGCGGTGTGCCGGTTCGAGGCGGCGGGTTCGTCGGCGGAGCTGTCCGCGCCGATGAGCCCGTCGGCACCGATAAGGCCATCCGCGCCGACAAGCCCGTCCTCCGCCTGCGGGGCCGGCTGCTCGAACGCGCCGACGCCCGGGACGTTGCTCCCGTGCGCGTCGAGGTGCTCGTCGTACCCGTGGGCGTCGTCGTAGCCGCTCGCCGCGTCCTCGGCGTGGTGCGCGGGCTCGTCGTAACCCGCTTCGCCGTGCCCGCGCTGACCGACGGCTTCGTCGTATCCGTGCGGCTCGGCGTACTGCTCGTGGGCGGAGTCCTCGTACCCGTGCTGGTCGGAATAGCCGCTCTCGTGCCCCTCGTACCCGTGCGGCTCGGCGTCGTACCCGCGGGCGTCGTGCGGTGCGGATTCGTCGTAGTCGCCGTGGGAGGCAGGGTCGCGGTAGCCGCCTTCGCGGCCGGACTCGTCGTAAGCCTGGTCGTGCTGGTCGTAACCCTCGGCGTGGCCATGCTGGTCGTAGCCGTCGGCGTCGTGGTGGCCGGGTTCGGCGTAACCGGCGGCGTCGTGGGCTCGTTCGTCGTAGCCGGACGCGTCGGAGTGCTCGTCGTAGCCGGCTTCGTGCGGGTGGCCGGGTTCGGCGTGGGTGCCGTTCGCGTCGGCCTGCTGGCTAGTCCCGCGCGAGGCGGCGTATCCGGCAACTCCCGCCGCGCCGGCAGCTCCCGCGGCAGCAGCGGCGACGCCCAGTCCGTGCGATCCACCGGAGCTGTCCGGCCCGCCGGAGACCGGGGCGGACACTCGCGTGCCCTGCGGACCGTTCGCCGCGCCGGGACCGCCCTGCACATCCTGCGCGCCCGGCCTGTCCGAACCGCCACGTGCGGCTGGTCCGTTGGGCTCGAAGGAAACGTCGGAACCGCCACGTGCGCCGGGACCGCCGCGCTCGTCGAAGCCGGATTCATCCGCCGCACCGGGCTCGCCGGGCCTGCCGAATTCATCGGCTCGCCCGAACCCGTCGGGGCGGCCGGTGGTGTCGGGCCTGCCGGATTCGGGACCGCCGAATTCATGGGCTGAGGCGAGGCCGTCGTGGCCGAAATCGTCTGGGCCGCTGGTCGCGCGGGGGCCATCGGCTGCGCCGGGCCTGCGGGAACCGGGGTCGCCGAATTCGCTTGCTGAGTCGAAGCCGTCCGGCCGACCGGCGGCGCCGGGCCTGCCGGAGCCTGGGGTGCCGAACTCGTTCGAGTCGAAACCCTCGGGACCACTCGGCCCGCCTGCGGTGCCGGGCCTGCGGGAACCGGGGTCGCCGAATTCGCTTGCTGAGTCGTAGTTCTCGGGGGCAGTTGGCCGACCGGCTGTGCTGGGCCTGCCGGAGCCCGAGGCGCCGAACTCGCTCGGGTCGTAACTGTCGGGGCCGGGGCCGCCGGAGCCGGGGCCGCTGAAGTTGTCGGCTGGGTGGAAGTCGTCGGGGCGGCCGGCTGGTTCGGGCCTGCCGGACTCGGGGGAGCCGAACTCGTCGGCCGGGTGGAAGTTGTCGGGGCTACCGCCCTTGCCGCCCGCTGCGCCGAGTGCGGCTGCGCCCAGGCCCGCTGCGCCGAGTCCGGCCGCGGCCGCGCCGACTCCGGCTGCGCCGAGTCCTCCGGAACCAGCGCCGCTGGGGCCGTCAGCGCCAGCTCCACCGGAACCTGGTCCGTGGGAGTCGAAGCCACCGCCGGGTCCGCCGCCGGCACCATTCGGTCCGCCTGGCGCACCGGCAACGCCGGGGCCGCCGGCGTTAGCCGGGCCGTTCGGACTGCCAGGGCCGCCCGGCGCACCAGCGGCGCCAGGTCCGCCAGGTCCAGCCGCACCGCCCGGCGCGCCACCACCCGGTCCGCCCGAGCCAGGTCCACCAGGAGCACCAGCCCCAGGAGCGGGCCGCTGCTGGGGAGTCTGGCTCCCGCGAGTCAGGTAAGCCGCCGCGCCCTGCAGGGTCAGTTCATCGACCTGCGGACGCTGGAAGCCATTGGCCCGGATGTGCTCGATCAGGTCCGCTTCCGGCGAGACGCCGTACGTGCGGAGGTAGAAGTTCACCGCGGCGGGCCAGATCCAGTGGCCGTCGCTGTGGAAGGCGACCGGCACCGTCGCCTCGGGAGTCTGGGCGAGCCGGTCGATGTCGTAGCCGCGGTCCTGGACCACGAGCGGTGCGTGGTCCAGATAGTCCAGCAGCCGGTCTTGCTCGTCGACGTCCAGGTCGGGACGGTTGATGACCGGGCGGCCGGCGGGGCCGATGGTGTCGAAGATCCGTGCGATGCGGAAGTGCGGGCCGGGCTGTTCCGGGCCGAGGCCGGACATCCGGCGGATCAGCCACTCGGGCACGTTCTCCTCGGTGCGCGGGAACATGCGCAGCTCGTCGGAGTACGCCTGGGGCGGCGGGGCGAGGTGCCAGCCGGGCTCGTCGCGGTTGTACTCGAGGTTGTAGCTGGAGGGGTGGTCCAGCTGGTACCGCGCGTTGAACCAGGTGCCGCGGCCGTCTCGGTACATGCCCGCGCGGAGCCTGCCGAAGAGGGTCGCGATGTCGTGCGTCGCGATCCATTCCTGGGCGGTGCCGTCTTCGAGCACGATCTCGCCGGTCAGCTCGTGGTACCTGCCGACGGCTCGGTACTCCGCGGAGACTTTGCGCCAGTCGCGCGGGGCGGCGCGCAGCAGGGCCAGTCCGATCTGCTTGACCAGAGTGTCCTGCTCCGTCGCGTTCAGCTGCGTCGTCGGTTGTGCCACAGAGAACATTTTGACTGTTCGCGCGCGCGAACGCACCCCGCATAGGGCATTTGCCACCCGAGGGCCGGTGGACGTGCCCGCTGACCTCGACGGACGCGATATGGCACGGGTCACACGCCAGGGTGGGTGATGCGGTGGAGCCCCTCCAGCTTAAGACCCGGGAAGGCTGATTCGACGGAAGACGCGCGGGCCGATCGGGTGGTGTCGTGGACACACAGGGTGTAGGGCGCACTAGTGGATAGTGATGGATAGTGTCTCTGCGACAATGGCCGCCGTGACGGCGAAGATTCTCGACGGCAAGGCCACGAAGAACGCCATTTTCGCAGAGCTGCGCCCGCGAGTGGCCGCGCTCGCGGAGAAGGGGATCACCCCTGGGCTGGGCACGGTGCTGGTCGGCGACGACCCCGGTTCCCACGCCTACGTGAAGATGAAGCACGCCGACAGCGCGAAGATCGGCGTCAACTCGATCCGCCGCGACCTGCCCGCGGACATCTCGCAGGAGAAGCTCGAGGCCGTCATCGACGAGCTGAACGCCGATCCGGCCTGCCACGGCTACCTCGTCCAGCTGCCGCTGCCGAAGCACCTCGACGCGAACCGCATCCTGGAGCGCATCGACCCCGAGAAGGACGCCGACGGCCTCGCGCCGATCAGCCTCGGCCGGCTCGTGCTCGGTGAAAAGGGCGCTCTGCCGTGCACGCCGTACGGGATCATCGAGCTGCTCAAGCGGCACGGTGTCGAGCTGAACGGCGCGCAGGTCACCGTCGTCGGCCGCGGCATCACCGTCGGCCGCACGCTCGGCCTGCTGCTCACCCGGCGCAGCGAAAACTCCACCGTCACGCTTTGCCACACCGGCACCCGTGACCTCGCCGCCGAGGTGCGCCGCGCGGACATCGTGATCGCCGCGGCGGGCGTGCCCGGGATCATCAAGCCGGACATGGTCAAGCCCGGCGCGGCGGTGCTGGACGTCGGCGTTTCCCATGTGGACGGCAAGCTCACCGGCGACGTCGACCCGGCGGTCGCCGAGGTGGCCGGCTGGATCTCGCCGAACCCCGGCGGCGTGGGCCCGATGACGCGGGCGATGCTGGTCACCAACGTCGTCGAGGCCGCGGAACGCGCGGCCGCCCGCTGATGGCGATGACCGGTCCACGGCAGCGCGGCGCTCGCCCCTGGCTCGTCCACATGCCGTTCGCGGTGATCATGCTGCTGCTGGCCGTGGCTGTGGTGCGGGCCTTTCAGTACCACTGGCGCGAGGGCGCGGCGCTGGTCGGCGTAGCACTGTTCGTGGCCGGCGTGCTGCGCGCGGTGCTGCCGGAGGAGCGCGCCGGGCTGCTGGCGATCCGCGGCAAGGTCGTCGACATCCTCACCTACGGCGCGCTGTGCGCCGCGGTGCTCTACATCTCGCTGTCGATCGTCGGCGGCCCGTTCGACGCATCGTCCTAAAGGAACCGGGTCCTAAAGGAACCAGGTCAGGACGCGAGCGCGAGTTCCTTCTGGACCCGCGCCTCGCGCCGGTCCAGCAATCCGGACACCGCGGCGATCGACACCCCGAGCACAGCCAGCAGCGCGCCGACCCAGTTCGGGGCCAGCAGCCCGAGGCCGCCCGCGATGACCAGGCCGCCGAGGTACGCGCCGATCGAGTTGGCGATGTTGAACGCCGACTGCACCGCGGCCGAAACCAGCGACGGCGTGCCGCCCGCCTTCTCCATGATCCGCGCCTGCATCATCGGGCCGATCATGAAGCCCGCGACGCCCACGAAGAAGATCGTGACCGCCGCGCCGACTTTGCCCTGCGCGGTCACGGTGAAGATCGCGAGCACGGTCGCCAGCGCGAGCAGCGCGACGTACAGGCTCGGCATCAGTGCCTTGTCCGCGAGCCGTCCGCCGAGGTAGTTGCCGATCGTCATGCCGACGCCGGCCAGCGAGAGCAGCACCGTGACGTTGGCGGGCGAGTATCCGGCGACGTCGGTCAGCATCGGCGCGATGTAGGACATGCAGGCGAACACGCCGCCGAGGCCGAACATCACGATCGCCAGCGCCAGCCACACCTGCGGACGGCGGAACGCGCCCAGTTCGCCGCGGATCGACGGGTCCGCCGGGCGGCCCTGGTGCGGCACCAGTTTCGCGATGGCGGCGATCGCGAGCAGGCCGATCACCGCGACGACGCCGAACGTCGCGCGCCAGCCGACCTGCTGGCCGAGCAGCGTGCCGAGCGGGACGCCGATGACGTTCGCCAGCGTCAGGCCCATGAACATCATCGACACGGCCTTCGCGCGCTGGCCCGGCTGCGCGAGGCTGGACGCGACGACCGCGCCCGCCCCGAAGAACGCGCCGTGCGGCAGGCCTGCGAGGAACCGGAACGCGATGCCGAAGTCCTGGTTCGGCGAGAGCGCGAACAGCGCGTTGCCGACCGTGAACAGGCCCATCATCGCCAGCAGCATGGTTTTGCGCGGCAGCCGGACGGCCAGCGCGGTGAGCAGCGGCGCACCGACCACCACGCCGAGTGCGTAGGCGGAGATGAAGTAGCCCGCGGACGGGATGTCGATGTGGAAGTCCGCGGCGGTCAGGGGCAGCACACCCATCATCACGAACTCGGTGGTACCGATGCCGAAGGCACCGACGGCGAGCGCGAGCAACGCGACGGGCACGGCTCTCCCTTCCTGGAGAAATCGTTTTCTCAGCGCCTGGGTCGCAGGCTTCTGAAGCGCTTTAGAACGAGGGCAAAAAACTAGACAGCCCCGACGTCGTCGTGCTGTCTCGCTCTAGTTGAACCGATGGAGGGCGGCCTTGTCATCCCGGTATTCGGGTGAGGCCCGCCACGTAGCGCGACCGCTCAGCGCGGCGCGGCCAGCACGCCGTCGAGCAGGCCGGGGAACAGCGCGTCGAGATCGTTGCGGCGCAACGCGTTGTACCGGGTGGTGCCAACCTGGCGGCCGACGATCACCCCGGCCTGGCGCAGCGTCGCGAGGTGATGGGTGAGTGTGGACTTGGTCACCGGCACCTCGAAACCGCTGCACGAGATCTCCGTTTCGGAGTTCGCGAGCTGCCGGACCATCGCCAGGCGGACCGGGTCGGCCAGCGCGCGGAGCACCGCTTCGACGGTGATCTCGTCGCGGTCCGGATAGGCGAGCGGCGGGAGCGGCGCGGAGGCGGGCATGCGTCCATAGTACGACGGCTGTCGAAATTGTCGATGCCGCCGTGTACGGTCGTCATCGAACTACGACGTTCATCGAACTATCCGTTCAGGTCTCATTGGGGGGACATTCATGTCCAGCGTCTCGTCCTCGGCGGCGGCCCGGAACTCGGTGCTCGCGTTCGGGGCCTTCGGCGTCGGCACCAGCGGCTACATCGTGGCCGGGCTGCTGCCGGCGCTGACTTCTGAGCTGCACATCTCCGCGACGGCCGCGGCGCAGCTCGTCACCTCGTTCGCCATCGCGTACGCGGTGGGCTCGCCGTTGTTCGCCGCCGCCACCGGCCGGTGGGAACGGCGGACGCTGCTGGTCGCCGCGCTCGCGGTGGCCGCGGTCGGGAACATCTTCGCGGCCGTCGCGCCGGGGTACACCACGCTGCTGATCGCGCGGGTCGTCACGGCGATCGGGGCCGCCGTCTACACCCCGGCCGCCACCGCGGTCGCCGCGGAGCTGACCACGCCGGACCGTCGCGGCCGAGCCGTTTCGCTGGTGTTCGGCGGGCTCACTATCGCGCTGATCTTCGGCGTCCCGCTGGGCAGCGTGATCTCCCAGCAGTTCGGCTACGAGGGCGCGTTCCTGTTCGTCGGCGTCCTCTCGGCGCTCGGCGCGCTCGGGGTGCGGGTCGCGTTGCCGAAGGTCGCGCCGCCGCCGGCGGTCGGGCTGGCCGAGCGGTTCGCGGTCGCCCGGGACAAGCGGATCGTCGCGTTGCTGGTCACCACCACGCTCGCCTGCCTCGCCGCGTTCATGGTCTACACGCTGGTGTCGCCGGTCCTGTCCGCCACGGCCGGGGTTTCCGGCGGGACGGTCACGGTGCTGCTGTTCTGCTACGGCATCGGCGGCGCGATCGGTAACTTCGCCGGCGGCCGCGCGGCCGACCGGTGGGGCCCGCGCAAGCCGCTGCTGATCATCCTCGCCGTGTTCACCGCTGTGATGGTGCTGCTGCCGTTCACCGCGACGACCGTCGTCGGGGCCGGAATCACGTTGTTCGTATGGGGCGTGGCGAACTGGTCGTTCAGCCCGCCGGTGCAGCATCGGCTCATCGAGCTGTCTCCGGGGCACGCCGGTCTCGCGCTGTCGCTCAACGCGTCGGCGATTTACCTGGGCGTCGGGCTGTCCGGCGTCGTCGGCGGCGCGGTGCTGACCTCGGCCGGGGCCACTGTCCTGCCGGAGATCGCCGCGATCCTCGCCGCCGCGGCCGCGCTGGTGGTCGTGTTCTTCTGGGGCACGAGGAAGCGGGTTGAGGTCCGCGAGGAGGTCGCGGTCTGAGAAGCTGCCGGGCGTGGCGGAGGTACTGGAGACCGTGCCCGGGCACGGCGGAGAACTGGTGCTGCGGCGCGATGGCGCCGAGTTCGAGGTGATCGAAAACGGGATGTTCCTGATGGACACCCGAAACGGCGAGTCGGAACGGCTGCTCGTGACCGGAGCGGCCGACCGGCTCGCCCCTGGTGCGCGGGTGCTGATCGGCGGTCTCGGCGTCGGGTTTTCGTTGCGCGCCGCGCTGGATCATTCCGCGGTCGGCTCCGTGGTCGTGGTGGAACGCGAACCGGCGGTGATCTCGTGGAACCGCACCGGTCCGCTGCGCGAGGTCCACGGCGGGGCCTTGGACGATCCGCGGGTGACCGTGGTCGAGGCGGATCTGCTGGAGTGGCTGCGGACGACCGGCGAGACGTTCGACGCGCTGTGCCTGGACATCGACAACGGTCCAGAGTGGACGGTCACCGAGGGGAATGCCTCGCTGTACGCGGCTTCCGGCCTGGACCGGTTGTCTCAGCTGCTTCGTCCGGGAGGGGTGCTGGCGGTGTGGAGCGCGGGCGCGGCACCGGGGTTCACGGCTCGGTTGCGGGAACGGTTCGCCGAGGTGGACGTGGTGGAGATTCCGGTGCCGCGCGGGGAACCGGACGTGGTCTGGTTCGCGCGGGGCTGAGTCAGTTCGCCTTGGCGGCGGCCTTAGCGGCCTTCTTGAACGCGCGCACCTCGCCGAGCGTCTTCGCGTCTGTCACGTCCGCAATAGACCGACGGGACCCGCGATCTCCGTACGCGCCGGCAGCTTCGCGCCAGCCCTTCGGGGCTACACCGCGTTGTTTGCCCAGCAGTGCCAGGAAGATCTTCGCCTTCTGCTCGCCGAAACCGGGCAGTGCCTTGAGCCGCTTGAGCACCTCTTCGCCGTCCGGCTTGGGACGGCCGTCGAGCCAAATGCCCTCGGTTCGGCCGTCGTAGTTCTCGATGATGTGCAGCGCCAGCGCGTGCACCCGGCGGGCCATCGAGCCGCCGTAGCGGTGGATTGCCGGCGGGACCACGCACATCTCGACGAACGCCTCGACGTCGGTCGCGGCGATCTTCGCGAGGTCGAAGCCGTCCATCCGGTCGGCGATCTTCCGCGGGCCCGCGAAGGCGTGCTCCATCGGGTACTGCTGGTCCAGGAGCATCCCGGTGAGCAGGGCGAACGGGTCGTCGTTGAGCAGCTTGTCGGCCGCCGGGTCGCCGGTCAGGTGCAGTTCGCGCAGCATGGTGCCATCTTCGCACAAACCGCCCGGTCAGCCGCGTGCGAAGCGCGCCGGGGTGGTGCCGAGGTAGCGGCGGAAGTGCCGAGTCAGGTGTGCCTGGTCGGTGAAGCCCGCGGTCGTCGCGACGGCGGCGGGCGGGGTGCCGTCGAGCAGGAGCCTTCGGGCGTGGTCGACGCGGCGGCCGGTGACGTACCGGTGCGGCGGCAGCCCGAAGCGGCGGCCGAAGGCGCGGACCAGGTGGACCGGGTGCGCGCCTAGGACGGCGGACGCGTCGGCCAGCGTCAGCGAATCCGGCAGGCGTTCGTCGAGGAGGTCGCGCAGGTCGTCGGCCAGGCTGCGGTCGGGTGGGGTGATGGCCGGGCGGCCGAGGTGCAACCGCAGCCGCTGGGCGACCAGGGCGAGGCGGCTTTCGGCTTCCAGCGGTTCGGCGAGCGACTGGTGCAACTGGTGGATTCTGGTGCGCAGCAACGGATCCGGCAGGCTCGGCTGATCGACGGCGGCCCCGATCAGGTCGACGCCGAGCACGTCGGCGTCGAGGTAGAGCACGCGCTTGCGGAAGCCCTGGCTTGTGGCGGCGCGGCCGTCGTGCGCGACGTTCGGCGGCAGCAGCGTGACGGCCGTGCCGAGTGCGCCGTGGTGGTGCCGGTCGAGGTCGTAGCTGATCGCGCCGTCGTCGACGATCAGCAGCGTCCAGGTGTCGTGCGTGTGCGCGGGGTAAGCGTGATCGGTGAACCGGGCGTGGAACGCCTCGGCGATCCCAGGCACCGAAGGACGCCAGGCCGACACCGTCATGTTCAAAACGTACAAGACCCGCGCGCGGCGCCGAGCCGATGCTGTCTCGCATGAACCGATTCGACACGAAGATCGCCGTGCTGCTGCGGGACGACCTGGCCTCGTGGCAACGGCTGAACGTCACGGCGTTCCTGGTGAGCGGCGTGGCCCACACGACGCCCGAACTGATCGGCGAGCCCTACCTCGACGCCGACGAAACCGAGTACCTGCCGATGTTCCGCCAGCCGGTACTCGTGTTCGCGGGCACCGCCGAGACGCTCGCGCTGGCGCACAGCCGGGCGCTCACGCGGGGTCTGCGGTTCTCGATCTTCACCGACGAGCTGTTCCAGACCGGCAATGACCTCGACAATCGCGCCGCGGTGCGAGCGGTGCCGACGGAGAAACTGGCGTTGGCGGGGATGGCTGTGCACGGGCCGAAGAACGCGGTGGACAAGATCCTCAAGGGTGCGCAGCTGCACGGCTGAACGGAGTATTTTCGCCGCAGCGAAAGGGAATCCTGCCAGACGGCTGGGACTGGGCACGCCTCGAACTCAGCGCGCCTGCCGGACAACAGTTGCACGAGGGCACCTACTCGGGCGTCAGCGTCCGAGAACCGAACTCGCCGCAGGTCGCGACGCCGAGCTTCATCGCGTTTCGCGGGACCGCGCAGACCCCGGAGGTGCCTGCGCGGCCGCCGATTTCACCGTTTCCCGCCTGGCCGCTTAGGCCTCCGCGAAAACCGCGAAAACCTGCCGCACCCGGTCGCCCTGATCGAGCGTTACGTGCTGCGCCGTCGCCGAGCTGAATCCGGCGTCGGTGGCCAGCGCGGCGGCTTCGTCGAGGGTGCCCGGGACGCGCAGGTCTCGCGGGTACACGTCGGCGAACCTGCCGGTCGGCTTGAAGCGTTCCGACGACACCACGCTGAACGCCAGCCTCCCGCCCGGGCGCAGCACTCGCCGCCAGTCGGCCAAGGCGCGCGCGCCCAGGAAGTGCAGTGCCGAGGCACAAACGACCGCGTCGGCCTCGCCGTCGCCGATCGGCAGCGGGACCGCGGAGCCGACGTGCCAGGAGATCCGGCCGTCCGGATCGCGGTCGGCGGCCTTGCCCCGGGCGATCTCGATCATCGCGGGGGAGAGGTCGATCGCGAACACCGCGGTCGGGTCCAGCTGCCGGAGCGCCGCGTAGGCAGCCGCGCCGGTGCCTGCCGCGACGTCGACCAGCAGGGTGGGCTTGGGGGCCAGGCCGCCGATCAGCTGCTCGGCCACATACGGGTGGAAGGTGTCCTCGTCGTATCCCGCCGCGTCGGCGTCGAAAAGTGTGCTCACCCAGCCACCGTAGTGGGCTTGACCAGTGATTATCCGGGCAATCGGCGACGGCCGGCGAAACCGAGGTCGGCCCGGTGGTACCAGGTCAGCTCCCGGTCGCCCTCGAGCCAGCACAGCAGCACGTCGTCGCCGTCGAGCGAGGCCGGGAAGTCCACCAGCAGCGGGGCGAACCCCTTCAACTCGGCCCCGGTCGCCTGGATCGCGGTCATCAGGTCGTCCAGCCGGGCCTGCGCGGCCTTCCATTCCGGCAGGCCGCCGAGGCTGGTGTCCCGCCCGCCCGGACGCAGGGACGCGGCGAGCTCGGCGGCGTCGGCGCGGACCCGGATCAGTTCGGCGAGAACGGGAAGCAGCCGGGCGAGTTCGGTGCGGGCCTCGGCTACGGTGAACAATCCCATCTGCAAATAGTCTCACCGGGCCCGCGCCGTCTCGCCGCTACCTGCGTCGTCGCGCCAGCGTCGCCGCCAGGCCCGTGCCGACCAGCAGGAATCCGGCGCCGAGCAGCGCGCCGGACACCAGCCAGCCGCCGAATCCGGCCGCCAGCTCGTCGCCCGGCAGCAGGCGCAGCAGGTCGATTCCGGTCCGCGGCGACACGAGCGTGGCGACCCCCGGCAGCACGCCCCAGACCACTCCGCCGACGATCGGTCCGGCGGACGACCACGCGCCGAGCGCGGCCACTCCGACCAGCAGCAGCGCGCCGACCACCATCAGCGCGGTGCCGAGGCCGTCGCCGTGCTCGCCGAAGGTCGCCGACACCTGCGTCTGCTGGCGGTAGCCGCCGAAGGCCAGCACGCCGACCGCGATGGGCGTGAGGACCAGCCCGCACAGTCCGCTCAGCACGCGCGCGACGGCGCGGCTGGCGGGCTGGCCGGCCATCGCCGGTTGGGCGGGGTAGGGCGCGGGGTACGACATGGTGTGACCTCCCAGGCTGTGGTTACGCGATGGGATGATCGCCGGGCTCGTCCGGTTCCCCTCGAGCGGGCTCCCGGATCGTGCCCGGTCGGAGAGCCGCGTCAAGGGTGGTAGAGACTTGATTCCGACCACTTCTGGAACCATCCAGCTCTGTTAAGCAGTACGCTTGTACCGCTATCGGAGAGCGAAGAAGCGAACGCGAAGATCCGCGGAAGGAGCACCGCTGCTCATGGCCAAGATCAAGGTCCAGGGCACCGTTGTCGAACTCGACGGCGACGAGATGACCCGCATCATTTGGCAGTTCATCAAGGACAAGCTGATCCACCCGTACCTGGACGTCAACCTGGACTACTACGACCTGGGCATCGAGGAGCGGGACCGCACCGACGACCAGATCACGGTCGACGCCGCCAACGCCATCAAGCAGCACGGCGTCGGCGTCAAGTGCGCCACGATCACGCCCGACGAGGCGCGCGTGGAGGAGTTCGGCCTGAAGAAGATGTGGGTGTCCCCGAACGGGACCATCCGCAACATCCTCGGCGGCGTGATCTTCCGCGAGCCGATCGTCATGCGGAACGTGCCGCGGCTGGTACCCGGCTGGACCAAGCCGATCATCATCGGCCGGCACGCGCACGGCGACCAGTACAAGGCCACCAACTTCAAGGTCCCCGGCCCGGGCACCCTGACGATGACCTACACCCCCGAAGACGGCTCCGAGCCGATGGAGTTCCAGGTCGCGAACTTCCCCGAGGGCGGCGGCGTCGCGATGGGGATGTACAACTACCGCAAGTCGATCGAGGACTTCGCGCGCGCGTCGCTGCAGTACGGCCTCGACCGCGAGTACCCGGTCTACCTCTCCACCAAGAACACGATCCTCAAGGCCTACGACGGCATGTTCAAGGACGTGTTCCAGGACATCTTCGAGGCCGAGTTCAAGGCCGACTTCGACGCCAAGGGCATCACCTACGAGCACCGGCTGATCGACGACATGGTCGCCGCGTCGCTCAAGTGGGAGGGCGGCTACGTCTGGGCGTGCAAGAACTACGACGGCGACGTCCAGTCCGACACCGTCGCGCAGGGCTTCGGTTCGCTCGGCCTGATGACCTCGGTGCTGCGCACGCCGGACGGCAAGACTGTCGAGGCCGAGGCCGCGCACGGCACGGTCACCCGGCACTACCGCCAGCACCAGCAGGGCAAGCCGACCTCCACGAACCCGATCGCCTCGATCTACGCGTGGACCCGTGGCCTCGAGCACCGCGGCAAGCTGGACGGCAACTCGGAGCTCATCGGCTTCGCGAACAAGCTGGAGCAGGTCGTCGTCGACACCGTCGAAGGTGGCAAGATGACCAAGGACCTCGCGCTGCTGGTCGGCAAGGACCAGGAATGGCAGACGACCGAGGACTTCCTCGCGACGCTGGACGAGAACCTGGCCAAGAAGATCGCGCAGGGCTGATCTTTCTTTAGCCGTTTGAGAGAAGGGCACCTCGGAGGAGTCTTCCGAGGTGCCCTTCTCTTTTTTGTCACTCTTCGTGTTGTGTCGGTGACAGGATTGGCACCTCCGGGTGGAATGGGGTCGGAAACCTGTCCGGGCGACGGCGGACTGCCTACTCTGGACGAGGGGTTTTTCGCGACTGAGGAGCGGCCGTGATTCTGGGTTTGCCCAAGAAGACACTGATTATTATCGGCGTCATCGCTGCGGTCGTGGTCATCTACGCGTTCGGCCAGAAAGGTCAGGCGGACGCGCAGGGATCCCCGACCGGCTGCAAGGTCTCGGTGACCGCCGACGTGCTCAACGCGCGGGAAACCGCCGCGGGTAACGGGAAAGTCATCGGGAAGTACCTGCGCGGCGCGGAATTCGACGCACAACCCGTGGTGCAGAACGGGTTCCGGAAGATCGCCGACGGCAAGTGGGTCGCGGACAGCTTCGTGACGCCGGTGCAAGGGGCCAAGTGCTGAGTCCGGTTCGTACGGGTGCCTGGGTCAGGCGCTGATCGTCCTCTGTGCGCACGGACTGCTTGCCGCGCTTGGGTTCGTGTGGTTGCTGGGTTCGATGCGGCGCGTGGTTCGGCTGGGACCGGCCGGTCGCTGAGCTTGGTTCCGGGCGTTGTCCGGTGTGGTGTCTCGACTCTGATGGTCGTTCGCTGGTGCGTCCCATGTGGTGGGACGGTTTCGGTTGTCCAACCGGGATTGCCGCCGATCGGCCGAGCCGATGCCCCCGTGCGGCTCGGAACCTTCGCGATTGCCGGATTCCTTTACGGCACCCGCTCCGGTTCGGTTTGCTCTCCGAACTGCTCGGTACCGGCGCGAAACGTGCGGTGGGTGATCGCGATTTTTATCCGGTGCGCGATTATGCGTGATTCAGCATGAGTCCTTCTTCCGCGGCGAGCACTTCTCCGGAGAACTCGGCGCGGGCTTCGGCCACCGAAACCGCGCGGTCGGAACCGGGCCAGAAATGCGTGAGCAGCAGCGTCCGGACATTCGCCGCGGCGGCAAGCCGGCCTGCTTCCGCGGCGGTCATCAGGTAGCGCGGACCGTCCGGCGGTGCGCCCTGCAGGGTGGCTTCGCAGATGAGGACGTCGGCGTCGTGGACGAAGTCGGCTAGTTGCGGAGTGGGACCGGTGTCGCCTGTGTAGGCGACGGTGTAGCCGGGCGTGTTGAGCCGGACTCCGTAGTTCGGCACGTGGTGCCGCAGGAGCGCGGCGGTGAGCCGGAAGGGGCCGAGGTCAGTCTCCGGGCCGAGGTTGTGGAGGTCGAAGTTCTCGCCGGGGGCCGGATCGGGCTCCATCGCGGCGAGCCGGTGCACGGTGCCGGGAGTGCAGTGCAGCGGGAGCTTGCGGTCGGTTGTGTAGTGGCGGGCCCGGCCGAGTGCGCTGACGTCCGCGAGATGGTCGGGATGCTCGTGGGTCACGACGATCGCGTCGAGCCGGTCGGCGGGGACGTGCCGGAAGAGCTGGGCGGCGGCTCCGTAACCGAGGTCGAGCGCGACGTGGAAATCCTCGTGGGACAGCAGGAAACCGGCGCAGGCGCGGCCGGGTTCCGGCCAGGCTCCGCAACTGCCGAGGACAGTCAGTCTGGGCATGGCAGTCATTCTGGACCTCGCCGGACCTGCCGTGCGCGGAAAATTGTCGGACCCGGCGGGTAGCGTGCGCGGGGTGCTGATCGTCTCCACTGTCAACGTCAATGGTCTCCGGGCCGCCGTCAAGAAGGGCTTCGTCGAGTGGCTGGCCGCCACTGAGGCGGATGTCGTCGCGTGTCAGGAAGTGCGGGCCGAGGCCGCGCAGCTGCCCGCGTCCGTCGTCGCGCCGGAGGGGTGGTTCGCCGCGCACGCGCCTTCGGCCGCGAAGGGGCGCAACGGGGTCTCGCTGTACAGCCGCGTCGAGCCGGACGAGGTGCGGACCGGGTTCGGCGAGCCCGAGTTCGAGGACAGCGGGCGGTATCTGGAAATGCACCTGCCCGGCGTGGTGGTGGCGAGCCTGTACCTGCCGAGCGGCGACGTCGGCACCGAGCGCCAGGACGAGAAGGAACGCTTCATGGCCGCGTTCCTGCCGTACCTGGTCGAACTGCGCGCGAAGTCGGCCGCGGAGGGCCGGGAGGTCGTCGTGGTGGGCGACTGGAACATCGCCTACGACACGGTCGACCTCAAGAACTGGCGCGGCAACCAGAAGAACTCCGGCTTCCTGCCCGAGGAACGCGAGTGGATGGGCCGCGTCTACGAGGCGGGCTACAGCGACGTCCAGCGTCGTCTCGACGCCGAGGGTCCCGGGCCGTACACGTGGTGGTCCTACCGGGGCAAGGCGTTCGACAACGACTCGGGCTGGCGCATCGACTGCCAGCTGGCGACCCCCGGTCTCGCGGAGAAGGTGACGTCCGTGGTGGTCGAACGGGCAGAGTCCTACGACCAGCGCTGGTCGGACCACGCGCCGGTCACCGCGAAGTACGACGTGCCGTTCCCCGGCTGAGCCGGGTTGTCCCGCTGGTGACTAGCTGGTGAATAACCTGCTGAGAGTAGTTCGGGTTTGTTCCGAGGGGTGATTCTGTCCGGTTTCGCCGAGGTTGAGGACACTGTGCGTGGTCCCGCGAGCCGCGCACGGCGCTGACCACCGACGACACCGAGACGGCAGGGGTGCCCATGGTTACTCCCCGAGTGGGCGCTAGCCTCGGCACCCGAGTTGATCAGATCCGACAGGTCTTGACACGCTCGGTAGTTTTCTGACCAGTAGCACGTCGAGAACTCATCCTTACGGGTGAGACGCTCACTCAGAACAGTCACCTCGCGGGAGGCACTCCGGTGCGCAACCCAGGCCGGTTCGTGACACGGTCCACGCTGGCTCTTGGCCGTCCAGCGCTTCACGCGTCCGTCACCCCATCGGGGGTGTCCGGCGCGGAGGCGGCCGAGCGGACTCCGGTTCGCGGCTCGGCGCGCGACGATTTGGCGGGCGGCAGCACCCGTACGGCCGCTTCCGGCCGCTCGTGGGCGGTCGCGGGCGGGCGAGTCTTGGCGGTGCTCGCGACGATGCTGGTCGCGGCCGTCGGAACGGGCGCGACGGCTTTCGCGGACACCGGTGTCGTCCGCGCGGAGACGACTTCGACCGGGTTCGGAATGCTCGGACCGGTCGGGCTGGTCGCGGTCGGTTTCGGCATCATCGGGATGGCGCTGGGCGTCGTCCGGCAGCGGCGCAAGGCCCGCGCGAAGGCGATCGAGGCGGTGGCCGCCGCCAGGACTATCGACGAGGAGCCGACCCGCCCGCTGGAACCGGCTCCGGCCGCGCTGCCCGTGCGGCAGTCCTAGTCACCTGGCCGATTCTCCGGCAGCGGCGGTGAGTTTCCCCGCCAGAACTTTCTTACGGCCTGGTCGCCACTGAGCCGCCAGCAGCCCCGACGAGGCACGGCCCAGTTCGCAGCGTGCCTGGACCTGAATCCCTGGCGGTGCTGAATCGTCGGCGGCTCCAAGCTGCGTGCAGTTCGGAGCTGGGGTCTCGCGGCGGTGCTGGATCGTCGGCCGCCCCGAACCGCGCTCAACTCGGGGCCGGAGCCCGGCGGCTCTGGAAATCGCCCAGCAGCGGCTCCTCCCCGGAAGCGGATCTTCGGGTGGAGGCCGTCAAGGCGTCCCGGCTGCCCGGCCGCACCGCGAACCGGCGGGGCCGCGGCGGCGGCGGCTTCGCTGCCTGAAAGAATCCTGGCGTGTCCGACGAACAGAACGGGCGCCTGCGGGTGCTTTCCGGGATCCAGCCGACTGCCGACTCCTTCCACCTCGGCAACTACCTCGGCGCCCTGCGTCAGTGGGTGCGGCTGCAGGACACCCACGACACCTTCTACTGCGTCGTCGACCTGCACGCGATCACCGTCGAGCAGGACCCGAAGGTGCTGCTCGAGCGGACGCGGCGCTCGGCCGCCCAGCTGCTCGCGATCGGGGTCGACCCGGCGCGCAGCGCGCTGTTCGTGCAGAGCCACGTGCCCGAGCACGCTCAGCTGAGCTGGGTGCTCGAATGCCAGACCGGCTTCGGCGAGGCCGGCCGGATGACGCAGTTCAAGGACAAGGCAGCCAAGCAGGGCAGCGACCACGCGAGCGTCGGCCTGTTCACCTACCCGGTGCTGATGGCCGCGGACATTCTGCTCTACCAGACCAACGCGGTACCGGTCGGCGAGGACCAGCGGCAGCATCTCGAGCTGACCCGCAACCTCGCACAGCGGTTCAACAGCCGGTTCGGCAAGACGTTCGTGATGCCCGAGCCGTTCATCGTCAAGGACACCGCGAAGATCTACGACCTGCAGGAACCGACGGCGAAGATGAGCAAGTCGGCGGCGACCGCCAACGGGCTCGTCGAACTGCTCGAGGACCCGAAGCGCTCGGCGAAGAAGATCCGGTCCGCGGTCACCGACACCGGCCGCGAGGTCCGGTTCGATCGCGAGGAGAAGGCGGGCGTCTCCAACCTGCTCACCATCTACTCCGCGCTGACCGACCGCACCGTCGCCGACCTCGAAACCGCTTACGAGGGCAAGGGTTACGGCGATCTCAAGAAGGACCTCGCCGAGGTGCTCGTCGACTGGGTCACGCCGCTTCAGGAAAGCGTCCAGTCCTATTTGGACGATGTCGCCGAGCTGGACCGGATCCTCGCCGCTGGGGCACGGCAGGCTCGTGAGGTCGCGTCGGCCACGCTCGCGTCGGTCTACGAGCGGATCGGGTTCCTGCCCGCGAGCTGAGTGAGGCGCACACACAACAAAGTCCAGGGGGGACGGAATAGCGTGAAATTCAAAACTGGTTTGTGGCCGATCAGTGTCGCGACGCTGGCGCTGGTCACGTCGTGCAGCGGAATGTCCGGATCGGGCAGCGAGAAGGCGAAGGACCCGAACGGCGACGGCCAGACCGTGCAACGGCCGGGTTATGCGAACTCGCAGTATCCGGACCCCGCTCCGATCAAGGAAAAAGCGAACCCGCAAGCGGTGCGGATCGGCGGCAAGCCGGTGGTCCAGGCGTGCAACCTGCTGACCGTCGCGGACCTCGTCGCGCTCGGGATCAGGGTCGACTCGCGGCCGGACCCGAACGGGGCCACCTTCGAGCGCCGCTACCTGGTCGGCGACGGTTCGGGACCGCTGCGCTCGTCCGAAAACACCTACGCCAAGGCGCTGACCTCGGGCGTAAACCACTGTGTGTACAGCCTGCAAGACAATCAGGGCAATCAAACGCACGAGCACCTGGCGGTCGCGGTGTCCCAGCCGGCCTACGTGCCGACCGTGAACACCAAGCCCTACCTTGACGACGCGGATCCCAGCCTGACAGTCGGCCCGGTGAAGATCTTCTCCAAGCGCCGCAAGACGGACAGCCCGTCGGACGCTTCCGGCGACGCCGCGCTGGTCCTGGGAGACACGCTGGTCGACTTGGACTTCGAGCTGAAGGCGGACAAGAGCGCGGGCAAGCTGCAGGATCTCGGCAAGAAGGTCGCCGAGAACTTCGCGAAGCAGGTGAGCGCGCCGGCCGGGGCGAACGTCATCGGTTACGACAGCGCGGCATTCCCGAAATCGGTCGCGCAGCCCTGCCCGATGCTCACACCCGACGCGGTGACCCCGGCGATCGGCACCGACGTTTCGCCGATGGTCGCCGAAACCCCCGCCACCGCTGTCGGCGACATGATCATGACCAACAGCACCGAGCACAACTACGTGCAGATCGACTGCGAGCGCGGCACCGGTCACGACAACGGCATCGACCGGCGCGCGCTGCACCTGACCGCGATCAGCTTCCTCGGTGAAGACGCGGCGAAGAGCTACCTCGGATCCGCGCCGAACGACGGCCAGTCCGCGCCCGCGCAGGTCGGGGACGAGGGGCAGGTGCGCAGCAAGGGCCAGGCCCACGGCGAGGTGCTGTTCCGCAAAGGCCGTTTCGTGTTCAAGCTCTACCTCGCCGACCACAACGCCGCACCGGACGGCGTCAGCGGCGCGGACGCGACCCGGCTGCTGGTGCCCGCCGCCCAGAAGATGATCTCCGCCTTCCACGACCAGTAACCGCGCGGGCACGCTCGCGTTGCGGGGCCCGGTCGCCGTGGTTAGCGTTTTCCGGTGGCGAAAGAGACCGGTGACAAGGAAAAGCTGCTGCCCCGGCTGCGGCGGAAGTACCCGTGGCTGGATCACCTGATCCGCGCCAACGATTCCTTCAACGAAAACTACGGCAACCATTACGCGGCGGCGATCACGTACTTCAGCGTGCTGTCGGTGTTCCCGATCTTCATGGTGGCGTTCGCGATCGTCGGCATGGCGCTCGGGCACAACACCGCGGTGATCGACCAGATCACGCACGGGATCGACAGTTCGGTCCCCGAAGGCCTGCGCGGCCTGGTCAAGCAGATCACCGACGCCGCGCTGAAGTCCGGCAGCGGCATCGGGGTCTTCGGGCTGCTGCTGGCGCTCTACTCCGGCATCGGCTGGATGGCCAACCTCCGCGACGCGCTCACCGCGCAGTGGGGCCAGGAGAAGAAGACGGAACCGTTCGTCGGCCGGACGATCAAGGATCTGCTGTCGCTGCTCGGTCTCGGGCTGGCGCTGGTGGTGTCGTTCGCGATCACCGCGGCGGGCAGCGGTCTCGGCGAACTGCTGCTGAAGCTGGTCGGGCTGGAAGGCCAGGGGTGGGCGAAGTTCCTGCTGCACCTCGCGACGATCGTGCTCAGCCTGATCGCCAACGCGCTGGTGTTCCTGTGGGTGATCGCGCGGTTGCCGCGGGAGCACGTCGCGCTGCGGAGCGCGGTCAAGGGCGCGCTCATCGCCGCGGTCGGATTCGTGGTCTTGCAGCAGGTCGCGACGGTCTACCTGGCGAGCGTCACGAAGTCCCCGTCGGCAGCGATCTTCGGGCCGGTGATCGGGTTGCTGGTGTTCGCGAACCTGGTGTCGCGGTTCCTGCTGCTGGTGACGGCGTGGACGGCGACCGCGCGGGAGAACCAGCGCCGCGTGGTTCAGCCGCCCGCTCCGGTGTTGCTGGAGCCGCGGATCACGGTGCAGCACGGGCTGGGGCTCGGCTCCGTGGCCGGCGCGTTCAGCGCGGGCGCGCTGCTGGCCTGGCTGGGCCGCCGAAAGGGCTGACTGAAGCCGTGAAGGGCCCCTTGAGGGAATGAGATTCCCTCAAGGGGCCCTTCACGGACCTAACCGGTCGCTATGCCCGGGAGTTGCGTTTCCGCTGATAGCTGATGACGAACCCGGCCACGATGATCACCAGCACGATCACCGTCAGGATCCAGCCGGTCGTCCCGAACGGATCCGGCTTCTCCGCGGCCGCGGTAGTCGCGCCCGCGGGGGTGACCTGCTTGTCGGACATCGGGGCGGAGTCCGCGCTCAGCGGCTGGTAGGCGATCTGGCCCACTGGCTGCGCGCCGTTCTTCTCCAGCGCGAAGCCGTAGTCGAGCAGTTTCGCCGCCTGGTCGACCACCTTCGTCGGGCGCTGTTCGGCCCGCATCATCACGATCGCGAGGCGGTGGCCGTCGCGTTCCGCGCCGCCGACGTAGGTGTGCCGCGCGTCGTCCGTGAAGCCTGTTTTCCCGCCGAGGAAACCGGGATACACGCCGAGCAGCTTGTTGTCGTTGAACACCGGAATCGGCGGCTTCCCGTCAATCGCCGGGATCGTGAAATTCTTCGTCGCCACCACCTTGGCGAATTCCGGCTGCTTCATCGCGTAGTGGAAGACGAGGCTCAGGTCGTACGCGGAGGTCGACATGCCCGGTCCGTCGAGGCCGGACGGGGTCGCCGCGCGGGTGTCGGTCGCGCCGATGCGGGCGGCGAGCGCGTTCATCTTGGCGACGGCCGCGTCGGCGCCGCCCAGCGCGGTCGCGAAGGCGTGCGCCACGTCGTTGCCCGAGTGCATCAGCAGGCCGTGCAGCAGCTGGTCCATCGTGTAGTGCCCGCCCGCGGCGATGCCGACGCAGGTGCACTCCTGCTCGGCGTCCTCCTTCGTCGGGACGATGCCCTGCTCGGGCTTCAGCTCGGTGACCACCACCAGCGCGAGCAGCGTCTTGATCAGCGACGCCGGCCGCTCCCGCGCGTGCGGGTCCTTCGCCGCGACGACCGCGCCGGTGTCGAGGTCCTGCAGCACCCACGACGCCGAGGTGTCGCCAGGGGGCAGCGCGGGCGCGCCCGGCGGGAGGATCGGGCCGCAGCCGCCCAACCGGTCGCCGCCGACGGGCTGGGCGGGCACCGGAAGCGGCGGCGGGACGGTCTGTCCCGGCTTCGGCTTCTCCGAGGTGTCCACCGGGGCCGGCGGCGCGGCGTGCTCGGTGCATTGCTCCGCCAACGCCGGGGCGGCGAAGGCGACAGGCGCGGCGACGGCTACGAGGGCTGCGGCGAGTGGCGCGGCGAATGCTCGCAGCGACCGGGCGAAAGCAGGGTGCACCCACGCAATCTAGCGCCGATGGCCCGGCGGCATACTCGAGACATGCGCATTTCACGAGGTACAGCGATGGCCTTGTTCGCTTTCGGCATCTGGTCCTGGATCATCTGGATCACGTTCGCCAAGAACCTGTGGGCCAGCAACCAGTCCTGGGCGGCCGACGGTTCACCCACTGGGTACTTCATCGTGCACGCGGTGCTGACGGTTGTTTCGTTCGTGCTCGGCACCGCCATCGGGGTGCTCGGCTGGCGCGGCATCCGGGCGACTTCCCGGGACCGCGCGAACACCTGATGCGGTGACCGTCCTTTGGTCGGTGGCGAGGCGTGCCGGGGCTGGCTTAGTTTCGGGCGACCGACCATGGAGGCTAAATGTCCCGTTTACGTCGATTGCTCGTCCCCATCGCGGTGGCTGGGGTCGCCGCCGGCGCGGTGGCCGTGCCAGCGTCCGCCGCGCCCGCGCCGTCGTGTGACACCACCAGCACGCAGTACAGCTACGTCGTGCTGTATCAACCGGGCGAGAAGCAGCGTTCGGTCGACGCGGAGCTGAGCGCCAAGTGCGGCAAGCGGATCGCGTACTACCCGGAGATCGGCGTCGCGGTCGCCAGTTCGCGCAACGCGGACTTCGCCGACCGGCTCGGCGTGAAGCGGGCGTACTCGGCGGGCAAGGACGTCGCCGCGAAGGCCGCCGCCCGCGCCGGACTGCGCTCGGCGGTCGGCATGCTGGAGCGGACGGAGAGCGTCGCCGCCGGTGACGATTTGTCGACTCAGCAGTGGGACATGCGCGCCATCCACGCTCCTGAGGCAAACAAGATCAACCCCGGTTCGCGATCGGTCACCGTCGGCGTGCTGGATTCCGGCATCGACGCCAATCACCCCGCGCTCGCGCACGCGGTAGACGCGCGGTCGTCGACCGGCTGCGTCACCGGCGCACCGGACGCTTCCGCGTGGACGCCGACGAACTCCGACCACGGCACGCACGTCGCGGGCACCATCGCAGGCAAGGACCCCGCGCGCGGCTTCACCGGCATCGCGCCGGGCGTGCGCTTGGCGTCGGTGAAGGTGGTGAACGACGACGGCTACATCTTCCCGGAGGCGGCTGTCTGTGGCTTCGTCTGGGCCGGACAGCACGGCTTCCAGGTGACGAACAACAGCTACTACATCGACCCCGGGATGTTCTACTGCCGCAACGAAGCAGGCGACGCTGCCGCGTACGAGGCCGTACGGCGCGCTGTCACTTACTCGACGCAGCGCGGGACTCTCAATGTCGCTGCAGCGGGTAACTCCGGCTTCGACGTGCGTACGCAGACTGTGGACCCGAACCGTCCACACAAGATTGACTCTTCGTGCGGCATCCTGCCGAAGGCGATCGACGGCGTGGTGACGGTGTCTGCGGTTGGTTACGCGGGTACGAAGTCTGCTTACTCCAACTACGGCTCAGTCACGGTTACCGCGCCGGGCGGGGATTCGGCGCAGAAGCCGCCTGCCGGGCAAGGCGCGGGGTGCCCGCTGTCGACGGTGTTCAACGGCGCTTACGGCACTAAGTGCGGCACCTCGATGGCTTCCCCGCACGCGGCCGGGGTTGCGGCTCTGTTGGCTTCTACGCACCGGAACGCGCCGCCACGCGCTTTGGCGGCTTTGCTTACCGCGGAAGCGGATCCGGTGGCTTGCGATGTTTCGGCGTGCTCCGGACCGGCCCGAAACAACTCGTACTACGGCCGCGGCCTAGTGAACGCCCTAGACGCAGTCCACTGACGTACGTGAGGGGAACCCTGAGGGACTCAGAGTCCCTCAGGGTTCCCCTCACGTACTAGCCAGCGGGGCGGAGGGAGAC